>NZ_JAFGYS010000026.1:0-32304 GCF_017491705.1 Pseudomonas sp. 86_A
CGGCGCCTTGACTCTCGGCGGCCTGATCACCGGCAGCAGCGGCCTGACCAAGACCGGCACCGGCAGCCTGACCCTCAGCGGCGCCAACAGCGGTTACACCGGTACCACCACCCTGAGCGCCGGCAGCCTGCTGGTGACCAACAACAACGCGCTGGGCAGCGGCGCGCTGAACACTGCTGCCGGCACCAGCCTCGACAGCACCGCCAACGTCACGCTGGCCAACAACATCGCGATGACCGGCAACCTCAACGTGCTCGGCAGCAATGCCCTGACCCTGGGCGGCGTGTTATCCGGTACCGGCGGGATTACCAAATCCGGCGCCGCAAGCCTGACCCTGACAGGTAACAACACCAACGCCGGTAATACCGTGCTGAATGCCGGCAGCCTGTTGGTTGGCAGCAACACCGCACTGGGCACTGGCGCGTTGAGCGCGGCGGCCGGCACCACGCTGGATGCAACGACGGCGGTGACCCTGGCCAACGCTGTCGGGCTGGCGGCGGATCTGACCATTGGCGGCACTCAGGCATTGGGCCTGAGCGGTGTCATCAGTGGTGCCGGCAATCTGATCAAGAACGGCACCGCGAGCCTGACGCTCAGCGGCAACAACACCTTTGCCGGTGGCACCGCGCTGAATGCCGGCACGCTGATTGTCGGCTCCAACACCGCGCTGGGCACTGGCGCATTGACCACGGCGGCGGGCACCACCCTCGATGCCAGCACTGCGGTGGCGCTGACCAACGCGATCAGCCTCGTTGGCAATCTGGGCATCGCCGGCAGCGCCAACCTGACCCTCGGCGGTGTCGTCAGTGGCAGTGGCGGGCTGACCAAAAGCGGGTTCACCAACCTGGTGCTCAACGGCGTCAACACCTATACCGGCGGCACCACGCTGGCGGCCGGCACCCTCACCGTAGGCAACGCTGCGGCGCTGGGCACTGGCACCTTGTCGGTCACCGACACGGCAACGCTGGACAGCAACACCTCCGTTAACCTGGCCAACAACGTCAACCTCAACAGCAGTGCCCTGACCATCGGTGGCAGCAGCGGCCTGACCCTGTCCGGCCTGGTCAACGGTGCCGGTCAATTGATCAAGAATGGCACGGCCAACCTGACCCTCAGCGGCGCCAACACGTTCAGCGGCGGCACCACGTTGAACGCCGGCAGCCTGACCGTCGGCAATAGCGCGGCGCTCGGCACTGGCGCACTGACTGTGGCCGGAGCGAGCACCCTCAACAGCAGCTCGGCGCTGACCCTGAACAACTCGATCACCCTCAACGCCAACCTCACCGCGGGCGGCGCCAACGCGCTGACCCTCGGCGGGGTCATCAGCGGCACTAACGGTTTGATCAAGACGGGCGCATCGAGCCTGGCCCTCAACGGCAATAACACCTACAGCGGCACCACAGCGCTGAACGCCGGTTCGCTGATCGTCGGTTCCAACACCGCACTCGGCACTGGCGCACTGAATGCCTCGAACGGCACCACCCTGGATGCCGGCACCGCCGCGACTCTGGCCAACAACGTCAACCTCGGCGGCACCCTGACCGTGGGCGGCAGCAATGCGCTGACCCTCGGCGGCGTGGTCGCCGGCATCGGCGGCCTGATCAAGAACGGCGCGGCCGACCTGACCCTCAACGGCGCCAACACCTATTTCGGCAACACCGCGCTGAATGCCGGCAAGCTGATTGTCGGCAGCAACACTGCGCTGGGTGCCGGTACGCTGAATGCGGCGGCGAATACCACGCTGGACACCAACACCGCCGTCAGTCTGAACAACGCGGTAGCCCTGGCCGGCGCGCTGAACGTCGGCGGCACGGCCGACCTGACCCTGACCGGTCTGGTCAGCGGCGCGGGCAGTCTGGTGAAAAACGGCACGGCCAATCTGATTCTCAACGCGGCCAACACCTTCATCGGCGGGACGACCCTGAACGCCGGCACCGTGACCGTCGGCAACAGTTCGGCGCTGGGCAGCGGCGCCTTGACCGTCGGCGGTGCGGCGACACTGGACAGCAATTCGCCGCTGGTCAGCCTCAACAACAACGTTGCGCTGAATGCCGCGCTGACCGTGGGCGGCACGCAGAACCTGACCCTCGACGGCGTGACCAGCGGCAGCGGCCAATTGATCAAGAACGGCGCGGCCAATCTGACCCTTAACGGCAACAACACCTTCAGCGGCGGTACCACGCTCAACGCCGGCACCCTGACCCTGGGCAATGCCAACGGTCTGGGCAGCGGCGGGTTGACCGTCGGCGGTGCGGCGACGCTGGATACCAGCGCCTCGTTCGGCATCGGCAACGCAATCACCCTCAATGCGGGGCTGACCGTTGCCGGCAACAACGACCTGGCACTCAACGGCATCATCGACGGCGCCGGCAGCCTGACCAAAAACGGCCTGTCGGACCTGACCCTGGCCGGCAGCAACACCTTTACCGGTGCGCTGAATATTGTCTCCGGCAGCGTCACCACCTTGAACAGCGCTGCACTGGGCAACACCTCGGGCGTCAACATCAGCGCCGGTGCCGGCCTGAATCTGGGCAGCGATGCCAGCCTCGGTGCGCTGACCGGCACCGGCAGTGTGCAACTGACCGGCAGCAACACCTTGACCGTCGGCGGCGGCAACGTCACCAGCACGTTTGACGGCGATCTGAGCGGTAGCGGTGGCCTGACCAAAGTCGGCACCGGTGTATTGAATCTCACCGGAATCAACGGTGTGACGGGCAACACCGCGGTCAATGGCGGCACCCTGAACCTCAGCGGTTCGCTGGCCAGTGCGCAGCTCAACGTCAATACCGGCGGCACCCTGACCGGTACCGGCTCGGCGCTCGGCTCGGTGAACATAAACAATGGCGGGCATCTGGCGCTGTCATCGGGCAATACCCTGTCTGCGTCTTCGTTGACGCTCGGCGCCGGCAGCAACGTTGATGTGGCACTGGGCACGCCGTCGACCTCGTCGCTGATGAACGTCGGTGGCAACCTGACCCTCGACGGCAATCTCAATGTCACCGATGCCGGCGGTTTCGGCGTCGGTGTGTATCGCTTGTTCAACTACACCGGCAGCCTGACCAACCTCGGTCTGGACGTGGCCAGCGTGCCGGTCGGCTACGGCCTCGGCGATCTGCTGGTACAGACCGGCGTGGGCAATCAGATCAACATTCAAGTGTCGGCACCCAACAGCAACATCCGTTACTGGGACGGCAGCCAGACCATCGCCAACGGCGTTGTCGATGGCGGCAGCGGGACCTGGAACGCGGTCGGCACCAACTGGACCGACGCCAACGGTCTGGTCAACCAGCCATGGGCCGGCGACTTCGCGGTGTTCCAGGGCGCCGCCGGCACGGTCACGGTGAACGGCACGCAACTGTTCACCGGCCTGCAGTTCGTCACCGACGGCTACAACCTGGTCAACGGCGCGGCGGGGCAACTGACGGCTGTGAACGGCACTGGCGGGACCACGGCAGTGCGCGTCGATCCGGGCGTGACCGCCACTGTCGGGGTGAATATCGATGGCAGCGGCATCCTCAACAAACTCGACAGCGGCACCCTGGTGCTCAATGGCGCCAACACCTACAGCGGCGGCACGCAACTGGACGGCGGCAAGATCATCGTCGGCAGCAACACCGCGCTGGGCAGCGGCACGCTGACCGCCAACGCCGGCACGCAACTGGACAGCAACACCGCCGTGACCCTCGGCAATGCCGCCACACTCAACGGCAACCTGACCGTGGTCGGCAGCAATGCACTGACCCTCAATGGCGTGATCGGTGGCACTGGCGGCCTGATCAAGAACGGCGCAGCGAACCTGACCCTCGGTGGCAATAACGCCTTCCTCGGCCCGGTGGCGTTGAACGCTGGCGGGTTGATTCTGGCGTCGAACTCGGCGCTCGGTTCGGGAACGCTGAATGCAGCGGGCGGTACGACGCTGGATGCCAGCACGGCGCTGTCGCTGAACAACGCGGTCAACCTCGCGGGCAACTTGGGCATTGGCGGCACGGCGGACCTGACGCTGGCCGGCACGGTCAACGGCGCCGGCAGCCTCAGCAAAAACGGTGCGGCCAACCTGAGCCTGAGTGGCAACAATAGTTTCCTGGGTGGCGTGACCCTCAACGCGGGCACCCTGACCGCCGGCAGCAACTCGGCACTTGGTCTGGGCAACCTGACCGTGGCCGGCGCTTCGGCGCTGGACAGCAGCAGCGCGGTAAGTCTGGGCAACAACCTGGTGCTCAACGCCAACCTGAGCAACACCGGCAGCAACAACCTGACCCTCGCCGGTGTGGTCAGCGGCGCGGGCGGGCTGATCAAGAACGGCGGGTCGAACCTGACCCTCAACGGCATCAACACCTACACCGGTGGCACGACCTTGAACGCCGGTACGTTGACCCTTGGCACCGGCTCTGCATTGGGCAGCGGTGCGCTGACCGTGGCCGGTGCTTCGACCCTCGACAACTCCGCGCCACTGGTGCTGGCGAACAACGTCAACCTCAATGCCAACCTGAGTCTGGCCGGCAACAACAACCTGACCCTCGGCGGCGTAATCGCGGGAGCGGGCACTCTGACCAAAAACGGTCTGGCCGATGTGACACTGTCTGGCAACAACACCTTCAGCGGCACCTTCGATGTGTTGTCCGGCAGCCTGACCACCCTCAACGGCGCGGCATTGGGCAATAACGCCACGGTCAATCTCGCGGGCGGCGCGGCGCTGAACCTCGGCGCTTCGGGCAGCCTCGCCAGCCTCACCGGCAGCGGCACCGCGCTGGTCGGTACCGGCAACACCCTGAGCCTCGGCGGCAATAACCTCAGCAGCACCTTCGGCGGTGTCCTCAGCGGCGACGGCGGCCTGACCAAACTCGGCACGGGCACGCTGACGCTCAGCGGCATCAGCGACCTGACCGGCGACACCAACGTCAACGCCGGCACGCTACAGGTCAACGGTTCGCTGGCCAGCGCTAACGTGCTGGTCAACAACGGCGGCACGCTCGGTGGCAGCGGCGCCCTGACCGGTGCGGTGACGGTGGCTGATGGCGGGCATCTGGCGGGCGTTACCGGCAGCACCTTGTCGGTGGATTCGCTGGTGTTCAACGGCAACGCCAATTTCGATGTCGGCCTCGGCGTACCGGTCTCCGGTGGCGGCAATGCGCTGGTCAATGTCGGCGGTAACCTGACCCTCGACGGTACCCTCAACGTCAGCGACATCGGTGGTTTTGGCAGCGGCGTTTATCGCCTGATCAACTACACCGGTGGCCTGACCGACAACGGCATGCTGATCGGCACCGTGCCGGGCAGCGTCACCTCGGGGGATCTGACTCTGCAAACCGCACTGGCCAACCAGATCAACCTGCTGGTCACCGCACCGGGCGTCACCGTGCAGTTCTGGGACGGTAACCAACTGATCGCCAACGGTTCGGTGGACGGCGGCAGCGGCACCTGGGGCACTGGCACCACCAACTGGACCGACGTCAACGGCACCACCAATCAGGCCTGGACCAACAACTTCGCGGTGTTCCAGGGCGCGGCGGGTACTGTGACGGTCAACGGCGCGCAAACCATCACCGGCATGCAGTTTGTCACCGACGGCTACAGCCTGCAGAACGGCACGGCTGGCTCGCTGAACCTGGTCAACGGTTCAATGGGCAACGCTTCGGTGCGCGTCGATCCGAACGCCACTGCGACCCTTGGCGTAGCGCTCAATGGTGCCGGCACCCTCGGCAAATACGACACCGGCACGCTGGTGCTCAACGCCGCCAACGGCTACACCGGCGGCACCGCGCTCAATGGCGGCAAGATCGTTGTCGGCAATAATGCGGCGCTCGGCACCGGGGTGTTGACTGCTGCGGACAGCACGGCGCTGGACAGCAACGCGGCGGTCAGCCTCGCCAACAACGTGGTGCTCAACGGCGGTCTGACCGTCGCCGGCAGCAACGCTTTGACGCTCGGTGGTGTGGTCAGCGGTGCTGGCAGCTTGATCAAGACGGGCGCATCGAGCCTGACCCTCAACGGCAGCAACACCTACAGCGGCGGCACTCAACTTGGCGGCGGCACACTGGTGCTGGGCAACAACAGCGCCCTCAGCAGCGGCGCACTGAACGTGACCGGCAACGGCAGCCTCGACAGCACCTCGGCGCTGCAACTGGCCAATGCCATCAACCTCGGTGCGCAACTGACCCTGGCCGGCAACCAGAACACCACGCTGCTCGGCGCCGTCACTGGCACCGGCAGCCTGGTAAAAAACGGTAGCGGCGACCTGCTGCTCAGTGGCGCCAACACCTACAGCGGCGGCACCACACTGAACGGCGGCACTACCACCGGCGACACCAGCAGCCTGCAAGGGGCGATCGTCAACAACGCGGCGCTGACCTTCGCGCAGAACGCCGACGGCAGCTACACCGGCAACCTCACCGGCAGCGGTACGCTGAACAAAATCGGCACCGGTCAGTTGTTGCTGACCGGCAACAACACCTTCACCGGCAACACCTCGGTGCAGGCCGGCAACCTGATCGTCAATGGCGTGCTCAACAGCGCCAACGTCAACGTCGCCAGTGGCGCGAAAGTTGGCGGCAGCGGGCAACTGGGTGGCAACGTGCAACTGGCGAGCGGCGCGACGCTGACCGGGGGTGGTACCGCCACGCCGTTGTCGGTCGGTGCACTGGCACTGTCCTCGGGAACCAATCTGGACTTCAGCCTCGGCTCGGCCACCAGCTCCACCACCGTGGTCAACGTCGCCGGCAACCTGACCCTCGACGGTACCCTGAACATCAGCAACGCCGGTGGTTTCGGTACCGGGGTCTATCAACTGTTCCGCTACGGCGGCAGCCTCACCGACAACGGTCTGGTCTACGGCAGCCTGCCGGTTTCGGCGGCCAACCTGACCCTGCAAACGGCGATTGCCAATCAGGTCAACCTGCTGGTGCAGGGCACACCGGGTGAAGTGCAGTTCTGGAACGGCGGCACCACCAACCCTGATGGCAGCATCGGCGGCGGCAGTGGCGTGTGGGGCCCGGGGACCAACTGGACGGATCCGAGCGGCACTCAGGCGTTGGCTTCCAATGGTCAGTTCGCGGTGTTCGGCGGCCAGGCCGGTACCGTCACCGTGCAGGGCAATCAGAACTTCACCGGCCTGCAATTCCTTACCAGTGGCTACAGCGTGGTTCCGGGGGCTGGCGGCACGCTGACGCCGGTCAATGGTGCCGACGGCAGTCTGGCACCGGTGCGGGTGAATGCCGGCGCCAGCGCTGAAGTCTCCGCACCGCTGGTGGGTACGGGAGGGATCGAGAAACTCGATTCCGGCACTCTGGTTCTTACGGGCGCCAACACCTACAGCGGTGGCACCACGGTCAGCGGCGGTACGCTGGTCGGTAACACCACCAGCCTGCAAGGCAACATCACCAACAATGCCTCGCTGGTGTTCCTGCAGAACGTCAATGGTCAGTTCAATGGTGTCCTCAGCGGTATCGGAGCGATGGCCAAACGCGGTACCGGCACCTTGTTGCTGACCGGTAATCAACCGTTCAGCGGCAGCGTGTCCGTCGATCAAGGCCTGCTGCAAGTCGGCAGCCGCGCGGCCCGGGCGTCGCTGGGTGCGCAGGTCACGGTCGCCAACGGTGCCGGTTTGAGCGGTAACGGCAGCGTCGGTTCGGTGGTCAACCACGGTGTGGTGGCTTCCGGTGGTGCCGACGGCACCTTGAGCGTGGCCGGCAACCTGACCAACAGCAGTGATGGTGTACTGGCGCTGACGGTCAGTTCGCCAACCGCCACGCCGCTGGCAGTGGGCGGGACGGCCGCGCTGGGTGGCGGGCTGGTGGTCAACAGCCTTGCGCCGTTCACCGGCAACACCACTTACTCGCTGATCACCGCCGGTGGCGGCGTGACCGGCACCTTCAGTGCCGCCGATCTGCCGCAGTACGCGTTCCTCGACAGCTCGCTGGTCTACGCTGCCGACGCGGTCACCCTGGCGGTGAGCCGCAACGGCAACTCGTTCGCCGACGTCGCGGCCACAGGCAACCAGCGCGGCGCCGCCGCGGCCCTGTCCAATAACGGCCCGGCGGGCGCGGCGCTGCAGAACCAGATCGTCAACCTCAGCGTGGCCGGTGCGCGCAATGCGTTCGACAGCCTGTCGGGTGAAATCCACGCCAGCACCGCAAGTGCGATGCTGGAGGATTCGCGCTTCATCCGCGAGGCGGTCAACGACCGCATGCGCCAGCCGTCGTGCGGCGCGTCGGATGATCCACGCCGGACGCTGGCACCGAGCGACACCCAACTGAGCAGCAACGGTTGCCACGGGGAAATGGTCGGCTGGATTCGGGCCATCGGTGCCTGGGGGGACATGGGCGGCGACAGCAACACGGCGAAAGTCGATCGTAACCTCGGCGGTTTCATGCTTGGCACCGACAAGGCGCTGGACGACACCTGGCGGGCCGGGATGGCCGCCGGCTACACCCGCAGCAACCTCAACGCGCACGATCGTAACTCCGATGCCAAGGTCGACAGCTACCACCTGGCCGGTTACCTCAACTCGCAGTTCGATGCGTTGGCCGTGCGCCTTGGCGCGGCGTACAGCTGGCACAGCATCGAGACCAAACGCGATGTCAGCGTCGGCAGCTACAACGATCGCCTGAAGGCCGATTACGACGCACGCAGCGCTCAGGTGTTCGGTGAAGTGGGTTACGCGATCAACGCTGCCGGTGTTGCCATCGAACCGTTTGCGGGTCTGGCCTACGTCAACTACGACAGCGACACCGCCAAGGAAAAAGGCGGAGTGGGGCGCCTGAAGGCCGACGCCGATCAGGACATCACCTACTCGACCCTCGGGGTGCGCATCGGCAAGTTGGTGACCCTGGCCAACGGCAGCCAGTTGACGCCACGGGCGGCCATCGGCTGGCGCCATGCCTACGGCGACACCAAACCTGATGCCGACCTGACCTTCATCGACGGCGGCGCCTCGTTCAGCACCCAGGGCGTACCGATTGCCAAGGACAGCGCACTGCTCGAAGCCGGCATCGACTTCCAGGTCACCCCGACCGGCAAGCTGGGCATCGGCTACTCGGGCCAGGTGTCGAGCGACAACAACGACAGCGCGTTCAACATCAGCTTCAGTCAAAGCTTCTGAATCATGGTCGAAGTACTTTAACCGCCCGAAAGGGCGGTTTTTTTTGCAGGGCAGAATAGAGCGGCTGCATAGGCCCGACGATGACGTGGGGGGGACTGGTCGATAGCTTTCGCGAGCAGGCTCGCTCCCACATTTGCTCTGTGTCACCCACCGACTCTGTGTGCACTGGAGATCCAGTGTGGGAGCGATCCTGCTCGCAAAGGGGCCCGGACATCCAGCGCAAAAATCAGCCAGCCCGCGCTCTGCTAGAATCCGCCCCATTAACTGCCAGAGACTCTCCCATGAGCGAGCCCATTCGTCTGACCCAATACAGCCACGGCGCCGGTTGTGGCTGCAAGATTTCCCCGCAGGTGCTGGAGGTGATTCTGGCCGGCAGCGGTGCGCAGAACCTTGACCCGAAACTGTGGGTCGGCAATGCCTCGCGTGATGACGCGGCGGTGTACGAGATCGATGCCGAGCGCGGGGTGGTGTCGACCACTGACTTCTTTATGCCGATCGTCGACGATCCGTTCGATTTCGGCCGTATCGCTGCGACCAATGCGATCAGCGACATTTATGCAATGGGCGGCAATCCGTTGATGGCGATTGCGATCCTCGGCTGGCCGGTGAATGTGCTGGCGCCGGAAGTGGCGCGGGAAGTGATTCGCGGCGGGCGGGCGGTGTGTGACGCCGCGGGCATTCCGCTGGCCGGCGGGCATTCGATCGATGCGCCGGAGCCGATCTTCGGTCTGGCGGTAACCGGTCTGGTGGAAAAGCGCCACATGAAGCGCAACGACACCGCTAACGCCGGTTGCCTGCTGTACCTGACCAAGCCGCTGGGCATCGGCATCCTTACCACCGCCGAGAAGAAGGGCAAATTGCGCCCCGGCGACATTGGCGTGGCCCGCGACTGGATGTGCACCCTGAACAAGCCCGGCAGCCGTTTCGGCAAACTCGCCGGGGTCGCCGCGATGACCGACGTTACCGGTTTCGGTCTGCTCGGGCATCTGCTGGAAATGGCCGACGGCAGCCACCTGACCGCACGCATCGGCTACAACCACGTGCCGCGTCTGGACAGCGTCGAGTACTACCTCGAACAGGGCTGCGTCCCCGGCGGCACCCTGCGCAATTTCGACAGCTATTCGAGCAAGCTCGGCCGTCTGCAGGAGCTGCACAAGCGTGTGCTGTGCGACCCGCAGACCAGCGGCGGTCTGCTGATTGCCGTGACCCCCGAAGGCAATGACGAATTCCTTGCCGTGGCGGCCGAACTGGGCCTGGACCTGGCGCCGATCGGCGAGCTGGTTGAGCGACAGACCCACGCAGTCGAGGTGATTTGATGTCACGCGACTGCACCGACTACCGCGATATTTTTCTCAACGACCGGCCGCTGATGGATGCCCGTGCGCCGGTCGAGTTTCACAAAGGCGCGTTCCCCGGCGTGGTCAACCTGCCGCTGATGAACGACATCGAGCGGGAGAAGATCGGCACCTGCTACAAGCAGCACGGTCAGCAGGCCGCCATCGAACTGGGCCAGCAGCTGGTGTCCGGCGCGGTGAAGGCCGAGCGCATTCAGGCCTGGGCCGATTTTGCCCGGGCCCACCCCGAGGGTTATCTCTATTGTTTTCGTGGCGGCCTGCGGTCGCAGATCACTCAACAGTGGCTGCGTGACGAGGCCGGTATCGACTATCCGCGGGTTGGCGGCGGCTACAAGGCGCTGCGCAACTTTCTCATCGACACGCTTGAGCAGGCGATCGGCCAGTGTGATTTCGTGTTATTGGGTGGCATGACCGGCACCGGCAAGACCGAGGTGCTGGTGCAGTTGCGCAACGGGCTGGATCTGGAAGGTCACGCCAACCATCGCGGCTCCAGTTTCGGCAAACGCGCCACTGGCCAACCGTCGAACATCGATTTTGAAAATCGTCTGGCCATCGACATCCTCAAGAAGCGCGATGCCGGTATCGAGCAGTTTGTGCTGGAAGACGAGAGTCGGGTGGTGGGCAGTTGTGCGCTGCCGTTGCCGCTGTATCAGGGCATGCAGCAGTACCCGATGGTCTGGCTGGAGGACCGTTTCGAAGACCGGGTCGAGCGGATTCTGCGCGATTACGTGGTGGACCTGTCAGCCGAGTTCTCCACGGTGCATGGCGAGGACGGTTTTACCTTGTTCTCCGAGCGTTTGCTGGAAAGCCTGAACAACGTGCAAAAGCGCCTGGGCGGCGAGCGGCATCGGCGGATGCTGATGCTGATGGAAGCGGCGCTGGCCGAGCAGGCGCGTAGCGGGGCGGTGGATTTGCACCGTGGCTGGATCGAAGGGTTGCTGCGTGAGTATTACGACCCGATGTACGGGTTCCAGCGCGAGAAGAAGGGCGGGCGGATCGAGTTTGCCGGCGAGCGCGCGGCGGTGCTGGAGTATTTGCGCGAGCGGGTGAATCAGAAAGCATGATGCTGCCATTGCTGGCCCCATCGCGAGCAGGCTCACTCCTACAGGGGAATGCGTTCCAATTGCAGGCGTGAGCCTGCTCGCGATGGCGGCCTCAAAAACACCACCAGTCTCAAGTCGGGCAAGTCACCTTGCCGTTATCCAGCCCCTGCTTGTAGCTGTGGCTCTGCAAGCTGGCCTTGCCGTTGTGCCAGGTCAGGGTCAGCACGTACAGCGAATCGAAATCGCCGGACGCCCAGTCATCGGTGATGGTCTGCTTTTCGCCGACCGCCTTGCCCGCGACCTTGTTGATCAGCTCCGGCAGGTAGCCGTGGGACCACGCGGTGTAGATCGTCGCGTTGTGGTACTTGTCTTCAGTCAGCTCACGGGCCAGATCGCTGGTGTCGTTGGCGGAGAACTCGATGTTCACCGGCAGGCCAAGCTTGATCGCGGCGGGGCTGATGGTCATCAACGGGCGGATGTAGCTGTAGGAGTTGTCCAGCTCACCTTCCTCGACATTGCGCGTCGGGTTGGCGGCGAACACGTAATCGGCCTTGCCGAATTTTTCCGGCAGCAGGGTCGACAGCTCGATCGCGCGGTTCAGGCCCTGGCAGTTGAGCTGGCCGAGGCCGCCGGCGGGTTTTTCCGCGTGGCGCAGGAAGACCAGGGTCTGGGTGCCGTCCACCGGCTGGGCGCGAATCTGGCTGGATTCCAGCGACAAGGTCAACGCACTGACCGCCAGCAGGGAGGGCAGGGCCACGCAGGCGCGATGTTTGAAGCGTTTGGCGAATCTCATGAGGTTCGTCATTGAATAAAGGCGTCTTCAGCAAATGCGGTTAAGGCTGACAAACCCTTGCACCACGGGCTCCCAGCACCGGGTGGTGTCCATGTCGTGTGTCGCGCTTCCTTTGCGAAAGGCATAGCTCAGAGTCCTCTGAGGCCGGTTTGGTTCATGCACATTACCCGCAGGATGTTACGGTTCGTGTAGGCGCTGGCGCAGGCTGCGATCTTTTGAGCGGGCTTGTAAAAACCCAATCAAAAGATCGCAGCCTGCGCCAGCGCCTACATTATGATCAGTGCTTTCCTTGTGACTGGATGCTACCCATGACCGATCTGTCCGCGTTCCCGATCACCCAGAAATGGCCCGCGCAGTACCCTGACTGGATTCAGCTCTATTCCCTCCCGACCCCCAACGGCGTCAAGGTTTCGATCATGCTCGAAGAGATCGGTCTGCCGTACGAGCCGCACCGCGTGGGCTTCGACACGCAGGACCAGATGTCCCCCGAGTTCCTGTCGCTGAACCCCAACAACAAGATCCCGGCGATCCTCGACCCCCATGGCCCCGAGGACCAACCGTTGCCGCTGTTCGAGTCCGGCGCGATCCTGATCTACCTCGCCGACAAGAGCGGCCAGTTGCTGGCGCAGGAAGGCGCGCTGCGTTACGAGACGATTCAGTGGCTGATGTTCCAGATGGGCGGCATCGGCCCGATGTTCGGCCAGCTCGGCTTCTTCAATAAATTTGCCGGCAAGGACTACGAGGACAAGCGTCCGCGTGATCGCTACGTCGAAGAGAGCCGACGCCTGCTCAACGTGCTCGACAAACGCCTGGAAGGCCGCGACTGGATCATGGGCGAGCGTTACACCATCGCCGACATCGCCACGTTCCCGTGGGTGCGCAACCTGATCGGCTTCTATGAGGCCGGGGATCTGGTCGGGATCAGCAACTTCCCGAACGTCACCCGGGTGCTCGAGCGCTTTCTGGAGCGGCCGGCGGTTGTTCGCGGGCTGACCATTCCGTCGTAATCCACACAAATCCGCTGTAGGAGCTGCCGCAGGCTGCGATCTTTTGATTTTGTTTTTGAGGGTCAAAAGATCGCAGCCTGCGGCAGCTCCTACAGCGAAACGTGTGTTGCCTGACGGATTATTGCGCACCCGGTAATGCTGTCTTGATTGATCCAGGTTTGTACCCGCCCCCAGCGAAGGCATAAGCTTCGCCCCCTACGACTTTCGTCTCATCTGCCGTTTTCAGGAAGAACCATGTCCAGCCAGTTCCCCGAAGCACGTCCCCGCCGTCTGCGCCGCAATGCGAGCCTGCGCAGTCTGTTCCAGGAAACCGAGTTCAGCCTGAATGATCTGGTGCTGCCGATTTTCGTCGAAGAAGAAATCGACGACTTCGTGCCAATCAAGAGCATGCCGGGCGTGATGCGTATTCCCGAGCGCAAGCTGGCCAGCGAAATCGAGCGCTATGCCCGTGCCGGCATCAAGTCGGTGATGACCTTCGGCGTGTCCCATCACCTGGACGCCAACGGCAGCGACACCTGGCGCGAAGACGGCCTGGTCTCGCGCATGTCGCGGATTGCCAAGGACGCGGTGCCGGACATGATCGTGATGTCTGATACCTGCTTCTGCGAATACACCGATCACGGCCATTGCGGCGTGATGCACAACCACGAAGTGGACAACGACCAGACCCTGATCAACCTCGGCAAGCAAGCCGTGGCGGCGGCGCGTGCCGGTGCTGACGTGATCGCGCCGTCGGCGGCGATGGACGGCCAGGTGCGGGCGATTCGCCGCGCGCTGGATGACGCAGGTTTTACCCAGATTCCGATCATGGCCTACTCGACTAAATTCGCCTCGGCGCTGTATGGCCCGTTCCGCGAAGCCGGCGGCAGCGCCCTGAAAGGTGATCGCAAAAGCTATCAGATGAACCCGATGAACCGCCGCGAAGCCCTGCGCGAATCGCTGCTCGACGAGCAGGAAGGCGCCGACGCGCTGATGGTCAAACCGGCCGGTGCGTACCTCGACATCATCCGCGACATTCGTGAAGCCTCGAACCTGCCGTTGTCGGCGTATCAGGTCAGCGGCGAGTACGCGATGATCAAGTTCGGCGCGCAGGCCGGTGCGATTGACGAGGACCGTGTGGTGCGTGAAAGCCTGGGCGCGATCAAGCGCGCGGGGGCGGACCTGATCTTCACCTACTTTGCGATGGATCTGGCACTGGCCGGGATCTAAACAACACCGCATAACCCCTGTAGGAGTGAGCCTGCTCGCGATAGCGGTGTGTCAGTCACAACTTTTTTACTGACACATCGCTATCGCGAGCAGGCTCACTCCTACAGTTTGTGCTGTGTCAGGGGCACGGGAAGAACGGCCTTATGCCGTGATCGCGAAAATACCGCTCGATCACCTTCGGATCAGCGCTGTTATCAGCAATCGCCACATAGGTGTCCGGGCGCAGCAGATAGAAGCCGTTGCGCCCCAGCCCCGCCGTTTCAAACGCCGGCCGCCAGTCGAACACATGCAGCGGCAGGTGGTGTTCGGTGCACCAGGCGATCATCTCGTCGCTGGTGTCGCCGTACACATGCACCTGCCAGCAGGGCTGGCGCAGCGGCTCGTAATTATCGCCCTCACCATCATGCGCCCACGGCAAGCGATCGCCGCCGTGCACGTGGCCAGCCGTGCCCTGGCTCAGCGGCATGCCGCGATAGTTGAGGGTGACTTGCGAGACGGTACGAAACAGGAACTCGCGGCTGGCCTCGAACGTGGCCATTTTCGGGATCAGGAACGGTGCCAGACGCGTGCGCAGCAGATCGGCGATGCGCCCCTCGGCGGTGACGAAGCTGAACACCTTGTCGGTGGTTGATACCAGCCGCCGGGCGAAGGCGATGCGTTCGGTTTCGTAGCTGTCGAGCAGTTGCGCGGTGGCGCTGCCGTTGAGCACGGCGGCGAGTTTCCACGCCAGATTGATCGCGTCGCCAATCCCGGTGTTCATGCCCTGGCCGCCAGCGGGGCTGTGCACGTGCGCGGCGTCCCCGAGCAGAAACGCCCGGCCGCTGCGAAAGTGCTCGGCCACGCGGTGATGCACGCGGTAGGTGGAGAACCAGTGGACCTCGTCGATGTGCACCTTCAGGTGCTCGATGGCGCGGCTGCTGACGTCGGCGAATTGCAGGGTTTCGGCGCGGTCGGCACGTTCGTCGCGCACCGTGCCGATCAGCCGTGCGCGGCCTTCGCCGGCCAGCGGGAATACCGCGAGAAAATCCGCTTCATCCAGATCCAGGTGCAGCTCGCCGTTCATGGCCGGGCCGCTGGCCTGGACATCCGCGACGTAGAAAATCTGCTGATAAGTGCCGCCCGGGAACCCGGTGTCGAGGGTTTTGCGCACCATCGAGCGCGCACCGTCGCAGCCGGCGAGAAAGCACGCCTGACAGATTTCCTGCTGCCCGTCCGGCAAGCGCAGATGCGCGGTGAGGCCGTCGCCGGTTTCTTCGAAACTCTCCAGTTCAGTGTTGCGCTCAACGGTCACACCATAGTCTTCCAGGCGTTCAAGCAGCAGCCGTTCGTGTTGGTCCTGGGGGAAGATTTCGATGAACGAGTAGGGCGTCAGGCCTTCGCCGATACGCCGCAGCGGCAACTGCGCGACCGCTTTGCCCTTGACCCAGAAATTTGCCGCCGCGACCTTGTGGCCGTTGCGCACCACGGTGTCGGCCAGGTCCAGTTGCCGGTACAACTCCAGAGTCCGCGCCTGCACCGCCAGCGCCCGCGAAGTGGTGCCGGGGCCGCAAGTCTTGTCGAGGATGCGCACGCGCACGCCCAGTTTGCTCAGCCACAGGGCCAGCACCAGACCGGTCGGGCCGGCGCCGATGATCAGTACGTCGCTGCGGTGCATGGACCTGTCCTCCGTTGGCTGTGCAGCAAGTATGGATCAGCAGGGCGGGGCGGCCAGTTTGTCAGCCAGACGGAAAAGGCCCCGCAGCGTTGGGGCGGCGGGGCCTTTTGGATTTCTGGCTGAGATTCACAGGGGGGGCGACAGCGGGTTAGAAGTCGATCGTCCCCGACAACTTCGCCACCCGTGGCTCACCCTGGGTCAGGTAGCCGCCCTGCGCCGATTCCCAGTATTTCTTGTTGGCCAGGTTCTCGACGCCCAGGCGCAACGTCACGTCTTTCTCCGAGACCTTGAAGGCATAGCGCGCGCCCGCGTCGAAGCGGTTCCAGGTCGGCAGGCTGAGGTTGTTGGCCGCGTCGGCGTACTGGCCGCCAGTGCGCAGCATCCGCGCATTCAGCGCCACGCCTTGCAGACCCGGTACATCCCAGTCGGCGCCAGCGTTGAACTGGAAGCTCGGCACGCCGATGGCACGGTTGCCGTCGTTGGCGCCGTTCTGGGTGTTGCGCAGTTCGGTGTCCATCAGGGTCAGGCCGCTGATCAGGCGCAGACCGTTGACCGGCTCGCCGAACACGTTCATTTCCACGCCTTTGTTGATCTGCTCGCCTTCACGCACGTAGGTGCAGGTGGTGGCGCTGTTGATTTCGCAGTAACCGTCACTCGGCTGCTCGATGCGATAGACCCCCAGGCTCGCGCCGTAAGTGCCCATGTCGACTTTGACCCCCGCCTCGGTCTGTTTGGAGCGGGCCGGTGCGTAGACTTCGTTGCCGTTGGTCACTTTGAAGCCGCCGGTGCTGGTCGGCGAGGTCGGGCCTTGCGCCAGGCCTTCGATGTGATTGGCGTAGAACGACACATGCTCCCACGGTTTGAACACGATGCCGTAGACCGGTGTGGTGATCGATTCGTCGTAGCTCGACTTGCGGCTGCCGCTGCCGTAACTGGCGTAGTTGTAGCCTTGCACCACCAGTTGCTGACGACGCAGGCCGGCGGTGATCAGCAGGCGGTCATCGAAGAAACCGAGGGTGTCGGAAAGCGCGAGGCTGCGGTTGAAGGTCTTGCCGACAATGCCCGGATCGCTGACGTCGCCGCCGGAAAAATTGCCGACCGGCGACGGGGTTTGCACCGGGTGATAGATGTTGTTGGCGTATTTTGTCAGGTCGAAATCGTAGGCGCTGCGCTGTTCGGCCCACAGCCCGCTCAGACCGAAGTTGAGTTTGTGGCTGACGGCGCCGGTGTTGAATTTGCCGTTCAGGCCGGCCATCAGGCTGGTGTTGTCTTCATCGTGCGGGATGAACGAGCCAGTGGTGAACGATGCACCGGTGTTGCCCACCAGAGTGGTCGAGTTGTAACGCCCGACTTCACGGGTGTGCTTGGCGCCGCCGGCGACGTATGCGGTCCAGTTGTCGTTCAGGTCATATTCGGCGCGGAGCATGCCGAAGGTGTCTTCGATGTCGGTGTAGCCCCACTTCGGCGCGTAGTTGGTGTCGGCCGACGGCGCATCCGGAATGTGCGTGGCGGTGCCGAGGTTAACCGAGTTGCGGCCACCGTTGACGCGCTCTTTCTGGTAGGCGAAGTCACCGGAAAGACGCAGTGCATCGCCCCGGTAGTCGAGGCCGATGGCGAACAGTTTCGAGCGCTGGTTTTCGTGATCGATGCCGGTGTCGCCTTCGCGCTGGGACAGGTTGATCCGCGCGCCGAAGCGATTGTCTTCGCCGAACCGCTGGCCGATGTCGAAATGCTGACCAACGCGGCCTTCGCTGTTGATGTCGGTGGTGTAGCGGCGCAGCGGCTCGTCGCCGGCGCGCTTGGGCTGCAGGTTGACGCCACCGCCGATCCCGGAACCGGTCGGGGTCACACCGTTGATGAAGGCGTTCGGACCTTTGAACACTTCCACGCGCTCCAGGGCATCGCTGGAAATGATCTGCCGTGGCAACACGCCGTACAGGCCGTTATAGGAAATGTCATCGCCGTTGAGCGGCAGGCCGCGAATCATGAACACCTGCGCCTGGTTGGCGTAGCCCGAAGCCTGACGCACCGAGGCATCGTTGAGCAGGACGTCGGCAACGTTTTCCGCTTGCTGATCCTGAATCAGTTGTTCGGTGTATGACGCGGCGCTGAACGGCACATCCATCATATCCTGGTTGCCCAACACGCCGAGCTGGCCGCCACGGGCCACCTGACCGCCGGAATAGACCGGGGGCAGGGCGCTTGGCGTCGGTGCCTGGGCGTTGATGTTGACGTTGTCGAGCACCAGCTGCTTGGCGTTGTCATCGGCAGCGTAAGCGCTGACGCTCAGGGAGCACAGCAGAGCGAGAAGCGTCGGGCGGAACGGGGCAGCGAGGCGAGCTGTAGCGGGCATGTGTTCGTACCTGGAGGCGCGTGGCCAGCAAGAAAAAATAGGGCGGCGCGGGAACTCCTTGCGCAAATGCGACTCCAGGCGCAAATGATATGAGTTCGCAGTAACGCTTTGCAATCAGTTTGTCATCACTCGGCAAGCAGCCATCCACCTGCGGCAGCTCTCACGCGGATTGTGTATGGTGGTTCTGGCTTAGTGGATTGGATGAAGCAACATGCGATTAGTCATTACCCTCGCTGCGATGCTGGTGCTCGCCGGTTGCGCGGGGCAGCGCAGTCAGGAGCCGGCGCCGCGTGCGCCCGCTGAAGTGAAAGCCGAGATCGTGCGGTTGATGCCGGCAAAAGTGCCTGACCGCCAAGGCTGGGCCACCGACATCTACGCCGCGTTCGCCGCGCAGGGCATCAGCCCGACCACGCAAAACCTGTGTTCGGTGCTGGCCGTGGCCGAGCAGGAATCGACGTTTCAGGTCGACCCGACCGTGCCGGGCCTGGGCAAGATTGCCCGCGACGAAATCGACCGTCGCGCCGGCAAGGCCCACATCCCGGGGATGCTGGTCAGCGCCGCCCTGGCCGTGCGTTCGCCCAGCGGCAAAAGCTACAGTGAACGCCTGAACGCGGCGCGCAGCGAGAAAGAACTCAGCGCGATTTTCGATGACTTCATCGGCATGGTACCGATGGGCCGCACGCTGTTCGGCGGCTTCAATCCGGTGCACACCGCCGGGCCGATGCAGGTCAGCATCGAATTTGCCGAGCAGCACGCCAAGGACTACCCGTACCCGGTCAACGGCACGATCCGCCACGAAGTGTTCACCCGCCGTGGCGGCATGTACTTCGGCATCGCCCATTTGCTGGGGTATCCGGTGAGTTACCGCGAGCCGTTGTACCGTTTTGCCGACTTCAATGCCGGTTGGTACGCCAGCCGCAATGCGGCGTTTCAGAACGCGGTCAGCCGTGCCTCGGGCATCCCCTTGGCGCTGGATGGCGACTTGATTCGCTATGACTCGATCATGCCCGGCAGCACCGAACTGGCGGTGCGCACCCTCGGCAAGTCGCTGGGCATGCGCAACCCGACGATTCGCGATCAGTTGGAGAAGGGCAAGACTCTGGACTTCGAAGAAACCAAACTCTACCAGCGCGTGTTTGAACTGGCCGAGCAGGCCGAAGGCAAGACCTTGCCCCGTGCGGTGTTGCCGGGGATTGTCCTGCAGAGTCCGAAAATCACCCGCAAGCTGACCACGGCGTGGTTCGCCAAACGGGTGGATGAGCGCTACAAGCGCTGCATGGCCAAAGGCGGCTGAGTCGCCAGTTGAAGGTGGCGGTTACAGCACTTTGACGGCCCGGCCAATCGCCTGAATCGGCCCGGTCGGTTTGCCGATCGGCGAGCCGCCGGCGCCTTCGAGGGTGAGCTCGAACAGCTGATTCGGTTGCAGCGGCGGCAGTTTGTCCAGCGGCACTTTCAGCGCCTGCCCCGGTTTGACCAGCCCCAGCGACACCGGCCCTTGCCAGCCATCCGCCTTGGTCCAGAACTCCAGAGCCTTGTCCGCCGGCACTTCGACCACGCCCAGCGGGATCAACTGGATCTCGTGCGGATTGCTGGCCTGGATCACCCAGCCTGGCGCCTTGTCCTGCGGGGCGACAAGCACCACCAGATAGCTGGGTTTCGGCGTGGTCTGGGTCAGCAGAATCGAGCCAAGGATCAGCGTCGCGGCCAGTCCGGCGGCGCTCAGCCCGCGCCACAGCGGCAGCAGGTTCCACCATGAGGTGCGCGTCGGCTCAGGTGTTTTACGGGAGAGCTGTTCGACACTGCGTTCGATGCGCGGCCACAAGTGCGGCGACGGTTGCTGCGTCCCGGCCAGGTCTGTCAGGTCCAGCAGCCGCCGCTCCCAGGCATCCACCGCCGCTTGCAGTTCCGGCTCGTGGGGCAAGCGCTGCTGCACCGCTTCGCGCTCCGACGCCGACAGGGTGCCGAGCACGTATTCGCTGGCCAGTTCATCACGTTCCTGCGCCGATTCAGTGGTCATCCCATGCACTCCCGCAGCGCGTTGAGGCTGCGTTTGATCCAGGCTTTGACGGTGCCCAGTGGCGTGTCGAGGCGGCTGGCGATCTGCGCGTGGCTGTAGCCGTCGACGTAGGCGTGGAGGATGCAGTGGCGGCGTTCGGGCTCAAGTTGTTCCAGGCAACGGTGGATGCGTGCGGAATGCGCCGCCGCCTCAAACCCGTCATCGTCGGCGACTGAATGGTGATCGTCGTTGAGTGGCGTTTCCCGGCCATGATCACGCAGCAGGTTCAGCGCCAGATGCCGGGTCACGCTGAACATCCAGCCGCGTGCCGAGCCGCGCGCCGGATCGAATCCCGCCGCACCGGCCCAGATCTTGATGAACGCTTCATGGACGATATCCTCCGCCAGCGCCGTGTCGCGCACCAACCGCTTGGCCACGCCGAGCAGGCGCGGGCTTTCCTGCACATACAAATCGCGCAGGGCCTGACGCTCGCCGCGGGCACAGGCAGCGAGACGGGCTTCGTAATCGAATTCAGATTCGGGTAAAGGCATCTGGTGCAATCTAGTTCACATTCCGCAAACGTCCAGACAACACGATTCCCCTTGTAGGAGTGAGCCTGCTCGCGATGACGGTATTTCAGTGGAGCAGTTGTTGGCTGACACACCGTCATCGCGAGCAGGCTCACTCCTACAGAGGCTTTGTGTTGAGTCGGGAAATCAGTTCGCCGCCCAGAAGATGTAATCCGCCTGGTACTTCACCACTTCCTGCTTGCCCTTGTTCGCGGCGCTGCATTCGCTGCCGGGGGCCACGCCGCCCTTGAGGGCGACACGCTGGATATAACTCACGCCACTCATTGCGCCTTTGCCTTCCGCAGGGTTGGCCTTGACCAGTTGATAGGGCAGGTTGCCCGGGCTCGACGGGGCGACCGCCAACTGCGTACCGGTGACTTTCGAACCGTCCTTGGCTTGCCAGGTGGCAGGTGGGCCAAAGTAGGTGCCGACCTGTTTGCCGCTGCGATCATTGAGCACCGCTTTCGGGCCGACAAACGTCCACTCGGTCTGCCCGGCCGCATTGGGCTTGTCGCGGCACTCATACGTGATCTCGCCGACCCCGGTGGTTTCCAGCGCCACTTTGTGGCCGTCCGGCACCTTGATGGCGTCGGGCAGAGCGCTCTGGGCGAAAGCGCCGGCGGAGGCGGCGAGCAAACCGGTGAAGCAAATCAGCTGTGTGGTGTTCATCAGTGTTTTCTCCGAAAGGGGTAGATCGCTGGCAGCCAACAGTGGCTGTTACAGGGACTACCCGTGGCGGAGGCGTTTGGATGCAGTGGCTGAAAAATATTGTTCAAACCCCACCAATCCCCTGTAGGAGCTGCCGCAGGCTGCGATCTTTTGATCTTGAAAAACAACATCAAAAGATCGCAGCCTGCGGCAGCTCCTACACAAGTTCGGCGGTTTTACGGGGGACGCTCAGGCCGGAGGCCTTCAGCAGTTCCTGAGTGTAGGGGTGTTTGGGCGCGGCAAAAATCTCCCGCGACGATCCCTGCTCAACCACCTTGCCGTCCTTGATCACCATCAAGTCATGGGCCAGCGCATGCACCACCGCCAGATCATGGCTGATAAACAGATACGTCAGCCCGTGCCTGATCTGCAATTGCCGCAACAGGTCCACCACTTGTTTTTGCACCGTGCGATCGAGTGCCGAGGTCGGTTCATCGAGCAGGATCAATGCCGGTTCCAGCACCAGTGCGCGGGCGATGGAGATGCGCTGGCGTTGTCCGCCGGAAAATTCGTGGGGGTAACGATGGCGGGCTCGCGGATCGAGGCCGACTTCCTCCAGCACCCGAATCACCGCCGCCTCACGTTCGTCGGCGGTGCCGATGCCATGGGTCAGCAAGCCTTCGGCAATGATCTGTTGCACCGACATCCGTGGGCTCAGACTGCCGAACGGGTCCTGAAACACCACCTGAATCTGCCGGCGCAAGGGGCGCATCAAGCGCTGGTTGAGCAAGCTCAGCTGCTTGTTGCCGAAGCGGATATCGCCCTCGGACTCCACCAGGCGCAGGATCGCCTGGCCCAGCGTGGATTTGCCCGAACCGGACTCGCCGACAATGCCCAGGGTCTTGCCGCGTTGCAGGCGGAAGCTGACCCCGTCGACCGCCTTGATGTAATCCTGTGAACGGCTGAACAGTGCCTTGGGCAGGGGAAACCTGACCTTCAAATCATCCACTTCCAGCAGGTTGTGCTCGTACGGGCTCGGGACCGGCGCACCGCTGGGTTCCGCTTCGATCAGCAAGCGGCTGTAGGAATGCTGCGGCGCGCGGAACAGCGTCTCGCAATCGGCCTGTTCGACGATTTCGCCGTGACGCATCACGCACACGCGTTGGGCGATGCGCCGGACCAGATTGAGGTCGTGACTGATCAGCAGCATCGACATGCCGAGCCGCTGTTGCAGCTCGATCAGCAGCTCGAGGATTTTCTGCTGCACGGTCACGTCCAGTGCCGTGGTCGGCTCATCGGCGATCAGCAGTTCCGGCTCATTGGCCAGCGCCATCGCAATCATCACCCGTTGCCGCTGGCCGCCGGACAACTGGTGGGGATAGGCTTTCAAACGCTGCAATGGCTGGCGAATGCCCACCAGTTCAAGCAATTCCAGCGTGCGCTCACGGGCGGCGCGGCCCTTGAGGCCCTTGTGAATCTCCAGCACTTCGCTGACCTGTCGTTCCACGGTATGCAGTGGATTGAGCGAGGTCATCGGCTCCTGGAAGATCATCGCGATCCGGTTACCGCGCAAACCGCGCAGGTGCTGCTCGCTGGCCTGCAGCAAGTTCACGCCGCCATAGGCAATCGAACCGCTGCTGCTGACGGATTTACCCGGCAACAAACGCAAGATCGAATGCGCCGTGACCGACTTGCCCGAACCGGACTCACCGACCAGCACCAGACATTCGCCACGACGAATGTCCAGGTTCAAACCGTGCACCACGGCCTGTTCGCCAAAGGCCACGCGCAGGTCGCGGATCTCGATCAAATTTTCTTTCATGTCAGCTCCTCGGATCGAACGCATCTCGGCAAGCCTCACCGATGAACACCAACAAAGACAGAATCAGTGCCAAGGCAAAAAACGCCGTCAGCCCCAGCCACGGCGCCTGCAGATTGCGCTTGGCCTGACCGATCAACTCGCCCAGCGAGGCTGTCCCCGCCGGCATGCCGAAGCCGAGAAAGTCCAGCGCTGTGAGGGTGGCGATAGCCCCCGTCAGAATGAACGGCAGGTAGGTCAGGGTGGAGGTCATCGCGTTGGGCAGGATGTGCCGGCGCATCAGCTCACTGTCGGTCAGCCCCAAGGCCCGTGCGGCTTTGACGTATTCCAGATTGCGCCCGCGGAGGAATTCGGCGCGCACCACATCGACCAGTGCCAGCCAGGAAAACAGCGCCATGATCCCCAGCAGCCACCAGAAACTCGGCGAGACAAACCCGGACAGAATGATCAGCAGATACAGCACCGGCAAACCCGACCAGATCTCCAGCAGCCGTTGCCCGAGCAGGTCGACCCAACCGCCGTAATACCCTTGCAACGCCCCGGCAACGATGCCGACCAACGCACTGATGCCGGTGAGGATCAGCGCAAACAGAATCGAAATCCGTGTGCCGAAAATCACCCGCGCCAACACGTCGCGCGCCTGATCGTCGGTGCCCAGCCAGTTGCGCGCCGAGGGCGGACTCGGCGCCGGTTCGGCGAGGTCGTAGTTGACCGTGTCGTAACTGAACGGAATCGGCGGAAACAGCATCCAGCCACCCTGATCCTCGATCAGCCCGTGCACGTAAGCGCTGGCGTAATCCGGCTGAAACGGCAACTCGCCGCCGAAATCGGTTTCCAGGTATTCGCTGAGGATCGGGAAATACCACGCGCCGTGATAGCGGATCACCAAGGGTTTGTCGTTGGCGATCAGTTCGCCGCCGAGGCAGATCAGGCACAAACCGAGGAACAGCCACAGCGACCAGCGTCCACGGCGATTGGCCTTGAACTGCGCGACACGGCGCTGACCCAGAGGAGAGAGTGTGAACATCAGGCAGTCCTCGCCGAGAAGTCGATGCGCGGGTCGAGCAGGGTGTAGCAGAGGTCGCCGATCAGCTTGATCAGCAGACCGAACAGGGTGAACAGAAACAGCGCGCCGAACACCACCGGATAGTCCCGCGACACCGCCGCTTCGTAGCTCATGCGCCCGAGGCCGTCGAGATTGAAGAGGGTTTCGATCAACAGGGAGCCGGCGAAAAACACCTCGATCAGCGCCGACGGCACGCCGGCCACCACCAGCAGCATCGCGTTGCGAAACACATGGCCATACAGCACGCGGCGCTCGGTCAAGCCTTTGGCTCGCGCGGTGATCACGTACTGGCGGCTGATCTCGTTGAGGAAGCTGTTTTTGGTGAGGATGGTCAGCGTGGCAAAACCGCCGATCACCAGCGCGGTCACCGGCAACACCAGGTGCCAGAGGTAGTCGCCGACCTTGGCCAGCGTGCCGAGGCTGTCGAAGTCATCCGACATCAGGCCCTGCACCGGAAACCAGTTGACGTAGCTGCCGCCGGCGAACACCACGATCAGCAGCATCGCAAAGAGAAACGCCGGCATCGCGTAGCCGATGATGATCGCCGTGCTGCTCCAGACATCGAAGGCGCTGCCGTGCCTGATCGCTTTGCGAATGCCCAGCGGAATTGAAATCAGGTAAGTGATCAGCGTCGCCCACAAGCCGAGCGACAACGACACCGGCAACTTCTGCAGGATCAGATCGGTGACCTTGGCGCCGCGAAAGAAACTGCTGCCCAGATCCAGCCGGGCGTAGTTTTTCAGCATCAGCCACAGGCGTTCGTGCATCGGTTTGTCAAAGCCGTAGTGGTGTTTGATGTCCTCGATCAGCGCCGGGTCGAGACCACGGCTGCTGCGTCCGGCACCGCCCGTCGCGGCAACTTCGCCACCGCCGCCCATGCTGTGCCCGCCGAAGCCTTGCAGGCGCGCAATGGCTTGTTCCACCGGGCCACCCGGGGCGGCCTGCACGATGAGGAAATTGACCACCAGAATGCACAGCAGCGTGGGGATGATCAGCAGCAGGCGCCTGCCCAGATAACGCAGCATGTCACTGGCCCCCCGCAAGCTGGGTGTGCATCTGTTGCGTGGTCAGCGGCTTGGCCGAGACCTCCCACCAGGTGTTGAGGCCTTCGTCGTACGCCGGTTGCACCGGCGGCATGCCGAAACGGTTCTGAAACACCGTTGGCGTGCCTTTGGAGTAGTAGTTGGGAATCATGTAGTAACCCCATTGCAGCACCCGGTCGAGGGCGCGCGCGTAATGCACCATGGCTTTGCGGGTGTCGGCCTTGACCAGCCCGTCGATCAGTTGATCGACCGCCGGGTTGGCCAGCACCATCGAGTTCGAACTGCCGACCTGCGTGGCACTTTGCGAGGCGTACAGGCTGTACAACTCGCGGCCGGGGGAGACGATCGGATCGCCACTGCGCGGGAAACTGGTGACGATCATGTCGTAGTCCCGGGCGTTGAGCCGATTGACGTATTGCGCCGAGTCGATGCGCCGCAGATTCAGGGTGATGCCGATCTGCGCGAGGGTGCGTTTGAACGGCAGCAGCATGCGATCGAAACCGCCCTGACCGTCGAGGAAGGTGAACTCCAGCGGTTCGCCGGCGGCATTGACCAGTCGACTGTGTTGCGGCGTCCAGCCAGCGTCGGCGAGCAGCTTCAGCGCTTGCAGTTGCTTGTCGCGGATGTAGCCGCTGCCATCGGTTTTCGGCGCCTGATAGACCTCGGTGAAGACCTCGTCGGGAATCTGCCCGCGCAGCGGTTCGAGGATCTGCAGTTCTTCGGCGTCGGGCAGGGCGGTCGCGGCCATTTCACTCTTCGGCCAGAAGCTGTTCTGGCGCACGTAGAAGCCGCGCATCATCTGCTTGTTGGTCCACTCGAAATCCCACAGCAGGGTGATCGCCTGACGCACCCGGCGATCCTGGAAAATCGGGTTTTGCAGGTTGAACACGAAGCCCTGCGCCGCCGTCGGTTTGTCCGGGGCGAGGATCGATTGCTGCAAGCGACCGTCTCGCAACGCCGGGCTGTCGTAGCCGACCACGTAACCGGATGAGGAAAACTCGCGGTTGTAGTCGAACGCGCCGGCCTGCAGCAGTTGGCGGGCGACGTCGGTGTCGCCGTAGAAATTCACCGTCAGCGTGTCGAAGTTGTACATCCCGCGACTCACCGGCAGGTCCTTTCCCCACCAGTCCCGATCGCGTTCGAAACTGATGCTGCGCCCGGCGTCGACCTTGCTCACGCGGTACGGGCCGCTGCCCAGTGGTGGCTCGAAACCGCCGCCGTTGGCGAAATCACGCGACTTCCACCAGTGCTCGGGCAGTACGCGCATCGTCGCCAGGTCCAGCGCCAGGGTGCGGTTGAGGTTGTTCTTGAAGGTGAAACGCACCTGCCGTGGCCCTTCGATTTCGACGTCTTGCACGTCGGCGTACTGCTGGCGATAACTGAGGCTGCCCTTGGTCATCAGCAGGTTGAAGGTGTAGCGCACGTCTTCGGCGGTGATCGGTGTGCCGTCGGCGAAGCGTGCCTTGGGGTTCAGGGTGAAGCGCACCCACAGCCCTTCGGGATCGCGTTCGATCTGCTGCGCGACCAGAGCGTAGACGGTGTACGGCTCGTCCAGCGAACGGAACGCCAGCGGCGCATACACCCAGTCGTTGACCTGCACCACGGAAATGCCCTGATCGGCATACGGGGTGATGTAGTTGTACTGGCCGATCTCCATCGACGCGCGACTGAGCGAGCCGCCCTTGGGCGCGTCGGGATCGACGAAATCAAAATGCTCGAACCCCGCTGGATACTTCGGCGCCTCGCCGTACACGGTCAGCGCATAACTGCCGCCGGCCAGCGCCGAGGTGCCGGTGCACAGCAGCGCACTGCCGAGCAGCAGAGCGGCCATGTTGCGCATGAAATTCATGAAGTTTTTCCTCTAAGCCCGAAAACTCACTAGCAGCGCTAAAAACTGTGGCGAGGGAGCTTGCTCCCGCCGGGCTGCGAAGCTGCCCCAAAAATCAGACTGACCCTGCAGATTTTTGTGAGTGCTGCGCACTCAAGCGGGAGCAAGCTCCCTCGCCACAAAGGTTTGCATTCACCCGGTTTTACGGTGTTGCTGCCTTAGAAGTGATACGTCATGCGCGCAAACAACGTGCGCCCCAGCGGGTCGGTGTAGCGCGGGTCATAGCCGCTCTGGAAGTTGTAGGCCTGGTTGGTGAACGGCGGGTTGCGGTCGAACATGTTCTTCATCCCGGCATCGACATCCAGCACCTTGTTGAAGGTGTAGCCAGCCGACAGGTCCCACACCGAATACGACGCCACCCGCGCATGGGTATCGCGGTCGTAGTCGTTGTAACCGGTGGTGAAGCGGTTGGTCAGCGACGCCCGGGCGGCGCCAAAGGTCCAGCTGCCGGTGAGGTTGTGCTTCCACCGCGCGATCACGCCGTCCCCTTCGAAGTCGCCGACCTTGTCGGTAAACGGGCCTTTGATGGTGCTCTGGAAGTCGTAACTGTCGACGTAGGTGCCTTGCAGCCCCAGGCCGAACTGACCGTACGGTGTGTTCGGGAAGCGATAGTCCAGCGACACATCGACACCATTGGTTTCGACGATGCCGAGGTTGGCGTTGCCGGTAACGATGTAGTTGAGCGTGCCGTCGGCGTTGCGCACGAAGCGATCCGGGTAGGTGCCGGCCTGATCAAACACGGTGGATTCGGGGAACGGCTGGATCTGGTTGGAGATGTGAATCCACCAGAAATCCAGGCCCACCGACAGGTTGCTGACTGGCTGATAGACGAAGCCCAGGGTCACGTTGCGCGCTTTCTCCGGGGCCAGATCCTGGTTGCCGCCGATCTGATTGAGGAACTGCTGGCCGCAATCGCGTCCGCCGTTGCCGCCCGGTTGCACGACGCCACCGGTACACAGCACCGGGTCGTTGTAGTAGCCCTGGGTGTAAGTGATGCTGCGCGGCGAATACAGCTCGTACAAGGACGGCGCACGGAAGCCTTCGCTGTACGCGCCGCGCACCACCAGCTCTTTGAGCGGCTGATAGCGGAACGAGTATTTCGGGTTGGTGGTGCTGCCGAAGTCGCTGTATTTGTCGTGGCGCACGGCGGCGGACAGTTCGAGGCTGTCGAGCACCGGCACGTTGATTTCGGCGTACGCGGCTTTCACGCTGCGGTCGCCCTCGACGCTACCGGCCGGGTCGATACCGAGGCTCTGGATGTCGCCGGCAAACTGCTCAAAGTCCTGATGAAATTTCTCTTTGCGGTATTCACCGCCCAGCGCCAGACCGGCAGGGCCGGCACCGAACCAGTCACCGATCTCACGGCTGATCCGACCGTCGAAACCGGCCACACGGCCGACGGCGGTGGTGTAGGCACCGTGGTACATGGCAGCGTCGATGTACTGCTGCCCGGCGGCGGATTGCGGGCCGAACGGGTTGAGCAGGCCGCTGGCCAGGCCATTGATCATCGCCTGATCGCTGACATAACCGCTGGTGACGCTGGAGACGATTTTGTTCTGGTTGTAGGAGGCGCCGACGTTGTAATCCCAGCCGCCGACCAGACCGTCGAAGCTGAGCAAAAAGCGCTGGCTGGTGTTCTGATCTTTCGATTCACGCGGGCCGGCGGCGGTTTCGCGCCAGTTGACGTCGACCGGTTGCGTCGGGTCGAGGGCGAAGCCGGTCGGGCCGGGCGTGATGCCGTTGCCGGGGTAGTAGGGCGATGAGGAATCCAGGCTCAGGCCGGTCAATGGCGCCGGGCCGACAGCGGTGGCGTTGTTGTTGCGTGACCAGAAGTATTCAAGGTTGATGTTGTGGTCATCCGCCAGCTTGCCGGTGGTCTTGCCGAAGAACGAAGTCTTTTCGGTTTGCGGAATCAGGTCGATGTATTCGCGGGTGCTGAAGCGGCACAAGCCGTCGCGCGCCACCAGGTTGGGGCCGTTGCAATTGCTGTTGGCCAACGGGTTGGTGGCGTTGCCGTTCTGGCTGTAGTTGCCGGGGAATGCGGTGCCGGAGGTCTGGTCCAGACCTCGGCCGGGCACATAGTCGCGGGCGAACGAGCGGTCGTTGGCGTCGAGGTTCTGCTGCTTGTTGTAGTTGAACACGCCGAGCACGTTGAAGCGGTCCTGTTCCAGGTCGCCGTAGCCCCAACTGGCGCTCATGTCCTTGGTAGCGCCACCGCCGCTGTGGGTCGGGGTTTCGCCGCCGAGCGTGAGCTGGCCGTCGGTCAGGGATTTCTTGGTGATGAAGTTGATCACGCCGCCGATGGCGTCGGTGCCGTACAGGGCCGAGGCGCCGTCACGCAGGACTTCCACGCGCTCGATGGCGGCAAACGGGATCATGTTCAGATCCACCGCGCCGCCGGCCGAGTTAGTGCCGGACAAGGCGTTGTTGGCCAGCCGTCGCCCGTTGAGCAGCACCAGCGTCTTGTTCGCGCCGATTCCGCGCATGTCGGCAAACGAAGCGCCACCGGTGGCGGCGCCGACCGAGCCGGCGCTGTTGTTGATCGACTGGCTGCCGGTGATCCGCTGCACCAGTTCGGCGGTGGTGGTCACGCCCTGTTTGCGCAGTTCATCGGCCTTGAGGATGGTGATCGGCACCGCCGTCTCGGCATCGACCCGGCGAATCGCCGAACCGGTCACTTCCACCCGTTGCAGTTGCGTGGTCGGCGCGACCACCGCGGTCGCTGCCGGCACGGCCGCGTTGTCATCCTCGGCGGCTTGCACGGACCCGGCGCCCATCCCCATGGCCACCAGGTACAACGGAACAAAACGGTGACGAGAAATCGTGGCCACCAAAGGTTTGAGCGTAAAGCGTGGAGTGTTCATCAGCATGGTTGTTTCCGACTTGTCAGACGTTATCGAAATGGCCTTGTGAGCCCTGATTGCGCAGGTCACGGGGGTGCCGCGCCGCGAAAAACCACTTTCTTCAAGCAAGCCGATCCCCTCCGAAGACGCGTTGCGTTTTTTCGGTCGGCTGATTGCGACGGGATGCTTCAGCGGTGTCGGGCGCGTTTCTCAGTGCGCGCCCGACACCGCACTCAGTGGGTGGTCATCACCGAAATCTTGCTGATGCCCGAGCGTTCGATGGACGCCATGGCCTTGGCCACCTGGCCGTAGTTGACGTTGGCGTCGGCCTGCAGCTGCACGCGCACCTCGCTGTCCTTGGCCTTGACCTCCTTGAGGCTGGCTTCCAGGGATTCCGGCGCCAGCTCGGTTTTCGCCAGATAGAACTTGCCGTCCTGATCGACGCTGACCACCACCGGGTCTTTCTTCTCGGCGGGGGCGACGGCGTCGGTTTTCGGCAGGTTGACCTTGATCGCGTTGGTCATCAGCGGCGCGGTGACGATGAACACCACCAGCAGCACCAACATCACGTCCACCAGCGGCGTGACGTTCATTTCGCTGAGCACTTCATCGCTGTCTTGAGTGGAGAACGACATCAGCTGGCCTCCCGCACGGCGGCCGTGGTTTTGCTGGCGATGGCCTGACGGCTGATGGAAAACGCGCTGCGCGAGGCGAGGGCGTCGAAGTCGTGGGCGAAGTCATCCATGTCCGCCGAAGCGAGTTTCAAACGACGCAGGAAGAAGTTGTAAATCAGCACCGCCGGCACCGCGACGGCGATGCCCACGCCGGTGGCGATCAGTGCGTGACCGATCGGGCCGGCGACCGCTTCAAGGCTGGCCGAACCGGTTTCGCCGATGCTTTGCAGGGCTTCCATGATCCCCCACACGGTGCCGAACAGACCAATGAACGGCGCGGTGCTGCCGATACTGGCGAGGATCGCCTGGCCGTTTTCCAGCGAGCGGCGCTCTTTCTGGATCTGCTGGCGCAGGTTGCGTTCCAGGCGATCCGAACGGTTGATGGTATGCGCCAGTTGTTGCGTGGTCTTTGGGGTTTCCTCCACCAGCAAGGCTTCGAAACCGCTGCTGGCGATACGGGCCAGCGAGCCCGGGTACTGGCTGGCATGTTCGGCGGCGGTGAGCAGGTCCGGCGCGCCCCAGAAAGCTTTGCTGAACTGTTTGTTCTGGGCTTTCTGGCGCAGGTATTGCGCCGACTTGACCAGCAGGATCGCCCAGCTGACCACGGAAAACAGCACCAGGCCCCAGAGCACACCGGGGACAATCATCGAAGACAGTGAAGGGTTCATGGCTACACCTCGCTTGCATTAAGTCGGTTGTGAGTTCGTTGGGTTGTGCCGTTATTGCGGCAATTTGAAATCGATGGTCTGGGTGGCGAAGCCGTCAATCGGCGTGTCACCGCGTTTGGCCGGAATGAACTTCCAGTTCTTCACGGCCGCGACGGCCGCGTCATCCAGTTGCGGCTTGCCGCTGGACTTGGTCACGGTCACCGAACCGGCGCGACCGTTGGCCAACACCTGAATCCGCAGGACCACGCTGCCTTCCCAATTGCGTCGAAGGGCCAGCGACGGGTATTCCGGCGGTGGGTTGCCAAGGCTGGCGAGGCCGGAAATCGCTGCCGATTCCTTGACCGGACCGGGCGCGGCCGCCGGGGCCGGTGGCGCGCTCGGTGTGGCCGGTGCAGCGGGAACGGCCGGTTGTGCCGGGGCGGGCGGGGCCTTCGGCGGCTCGACCTTTTTCACCGGTTTCGGCTTCTCGACCGGTTTCGGTTTTTCGATCGGCTTGGGTCTCTCCACCGGTTTCGGCGGTGGCTTGACCGCATCTTCGTCTTCCACCGGCTGTTCCGGTTCGGGCGGTGGTGGCGGTGG
>NZ_JAFGYS010000027.1:0-8617 GCF_017491705.1 Pseudomonas sp. 86_A
TTCGTCGGCATCTTAAGATGTTTTTAGAAGACAGCCATTGTAGGAACTCAGCGAAATTCGCCCGCCATCCGTGGCAACCAGCGTCGGTCCCTGTCCGGCGATATCCAGCATCGCTTGTGCGCCGGAGGCCTCCAGGCGCGCACCGTTTCGCACGATCACATAGGCGTCGGCCGACGTGGCCGTGGCTTTGTTCGCATCGCTTTCGCCGCCGATGATGATCGAGCCGCCCTTGCCGACCTGGCCATACACCCTTCCCAGCGCATCGATGCCGGTGGCCACACGACCGGCCACATCCAGCACCGCGTGCTCGCCGATCCAGATCGAACGGTTGTGAGTGTGCTTGTCTGCCGTTTGCGAGGAGTCGGCGACATTGATCGAGCCGAACTGCTGCTGACGGATATCGATCGTGCCGCCCCACGCATTCAACTCGCCATCGACCGTGAGCTGACCGGCGCTGCGCAGATTGATGCGCTGCCCCGGATCGACGCTGATGCGCGAGCCCTGCCCAAGGGTCAGGGTGTTACGAGTCGGATCGACTAAAGCGATCTCGCTGGAACCGGCCTGCAAAGTCAGGCTGGCGCCGCCACGCTGGGTCAGTTGCGCCTTGAGCGGGTTTTCCTGATAGAGCGGGGGCGTCCACAATTCCATCGCCTGCTGGGGCGCGGTACCACTGAGCAGATTGGCTGCCGCGTCACCAAAACGGTAGACCGGCATCAACACGTCAACGCGGGTGTCGTCCGCAACGTCGAGACGATTGAGGCCGATAAGGCTGTAGGCAGAGAAACCCTTGTCGAACAGATCCGGTTGCAGCTGCAGCGTGTTGTCGGCAAGGGGTTTATCGGACTGGCCGATAAAGATGTCGCCCGCCTGAATCAGCAGTCGACCGCCGCCGGACACACCGTAACCGCGCAGTTGGCCGTCCTGGGTCAGGTGGCTGTCACCCGGCGCAGACAAGGCGCTGGACTCCAGCGTCACATCACCGCCTTTGCCACCGCGAGTCTTGCCATTGGCCAGAATCGCGCCGCCGGAAGACACGTCCAGCAGACTGCCGGCACCGATTTCGATATCACCGCTGCTGCGGATCGACACCACGCCACCGTCCAGATACGCCAGGCTCGCGGCATCATCCGGGTTGGTCCGCAGGTTGCTCCACAGACCGCGCGTGTCCAGTTGCGCCCCTTCGGCCACACTCACGCGGGTGGCCTTGCCGGTCGGTGCGACGAGCCGGGTGTCGGTCAGGCGATCAGTGGTGAGCTGATTGAGCACGTTGCCCAGATGCAGGCTGCCACCGCGCGCGGTCAGGTCGGCGTTGACCTGCACGTCCGGCCCGTAGAGGGTGATGTCGCCGCCATTGTCGACGGTGACGGCACCTTGCACATCGATCTGTTCTCTGGCCGCCACTTTCAGCGCGCCCAGTTGCCAGTCGCTGAGTTGCCCGGCATCCAGAAACAGCTTGCCGCTGCGCGCATCGGACACCGCAGCGGTCAGATCCCGATCATTGCCGTCAACCGGCCGTTTACCGCCGATCTGCAGCTGATCGAGCAGCGGATTGAGCCCATAGAGCAAGCCACCGGAAGCCGCCACGTACGCCGGGTCGTAACTGCCGACAATCAACTGCCCGCGCCGCGCCAGCGCCGTCTGACTCTGCGCATAGCCATCCAGTACCGCACGCGGTGCCTGGGTCTGGCGTTCGCCCTGGTAAACCTCGCCAAGCAACTGGCCTTCCAGCACGGCGTTGCGGGTGCCGATCACCAGCTGCCCGGCATCGCGACCCACGGTGTAACCCGATTCCTGACGCTTGGACGGCGCAATCAACGGGGTGTAGTAATAACTCGTCTGGCCCCAGCGCTGACTGCTGTCTTCATAGCCCTTGTACAGCCCGGTGTAGAGCAGATCTCCCGGGGCCCTGGAGATTTCATACAGACGCCCGTCGGCACCGCGCAGCCAGCTCTGGCGAATCTCGCCGCTTTGTACATCCAGCGTGCCGCCGGACAGGTTGATCAGCGAACCTTTCTCGGTCACCACATCATTGCCGGCAAAATTCACCATGCCGCCCTGGGCCATCCACTCGCCGATGCTGTGGCCCTGGGTGCCGAGATAGCCGCCGACCTCCAGCAGACCGCCCGCCGTGTACCAGCGATCCGTGGCGTAGCCGTTGGTGCCGGCCGGGACGTAGACCAGTTCGCGCACATCGACCCACACATCATTGCTGTTGAGTGCACCTTTATCGCGGTTGCCCGAGGCATCGCGCTGCTCGTTGCCCTGGACGTTGATCTTGATGCTGTTGGATTCCATCGCGACTTTCACGCCGATGGCCCCAGACACATCGATCATCGCGCCGTCACGCACCAGGCTGCGACGCTGCGCCGCCACCGCTACCTGGCCGCCGGTGGCCAGGGTGATCGAGCCGTTCTGGAACTCGACGCTGCCGCCGCTCTGGATGTCGATACGCGACTGATCGCCGCGAATCCTGTTGTTCGGGGTAACCCCGGTCAGGGCGGCCTGACGCTGACTGTCGAGGGCGGTCAGGTCGCTGCTGTCGAGCAGGATCGCCGTCGCGCTGCCCTGCCCCAGAGTCACGCTGCCCTGGTTATCGGTGGCCGGATTGAGCAAGTGGATCGTGCCGCGAGTCGCGACCGAAGTGCTGGCCAGCAACACGCCGCTCTGCTCGACCTCGTGGCCGGTCAGGGTGATGTCGCCGGTTGCGGCCTGAATCAGACCGTTGTTGCTGACCTTGCCGGCAGCGCTGCCGGTCTTCAAGCCCGGCGTGACTTCGTTACCGAACGTCGTGGAAAAGGCGTTGCCTTCAGTGCCCGAGCCTTTGCGAATGTAAAAGCGATCGCCTGCGCCGAGCACGGTCTGGCCCTTGGCGGTGTTGATGCTGCCGTCGTTCTGCACTTCGCTGCCGAGCAGCAAGGCATAGCCGCCGGCATCCGTTGATTGGGCCGGCCGCGCCGTCTCGATGGACGCACCGCGTTCCACCAGCACTTTGCCGGCCGCGTCGGTGAACGTCGGCTGGCTGCCGGTGCTGTCGAAATACAGGCCCCGGTCGCGGAACTGGATATCAGTGATGTTGGCGGCGGCGGCCACCAGGTTGCGCACGTTGACCTGGCTGGTGCCGCTGAACACGATGCCGTTGCGGTTGATCAGCATCACCGTGCCGTCACCCTTGATCTGGCCTTGAATCTGGCTGGCCCGCGCGCTCGGGTCGTTGACCCGGTTGAGCACCGCCCAGTTTGACTGCTGGGCGAACTCGACCGTGGTGTTGCGCCCGACGTTGAAGGTCTCCCAGTTGAGAATCGCCTTGTCGGCGGTCTGCTCGATCTTCACGGTGGTCTTGCCGTCGGTCTGAGTCTGCTGCGGGCCTTTGGCGTTCTGCCAACCTTGCGTGAGGCTGTTGTCGACCTTCAGGCCGCCCTCACCCAGACCGTCAGGCACAAACTGCACGGTGCCCAGTGCCGCCGCACGACCGGCTGCCTGCGCTGCCTGTTGCGCCGCAATCGCAGCAACGGTGTTGTTCAGGGTCTGAATCGAGCGCTGCAACTGCTGGTTGGCTTTTTGCTGCTGCGCCAGCGGTGGCGTCATCCCCGGCAATCCGCCCACACTCGGGCGTGTGGCGGCGGCCTGTTGCGCCGCCCCCTTGGCGGCAAACCATCCCGAACTGAACGCGGTCGCCGCCTCGGCACTGCCCGCCACCAGGCACAAGGCAATCGCCTGCGCCAGGGGCTTGAGCAACCACAGCGCCGGATCGGCGGCCATGCGCTGCTGAGGCTGAACACGGGTACTGCGACGGGATGGGCGAGCGAGCATCACTACGAGATCCTTTTTGTTTGCCACACGAGGCCGCAGGTCGGCTTGCCCCTGCTGTTACGACATAGGCGGTTGGCGAAGCCCGCGACCGAACGGATGTCACACAAACTTCATGAATGAGGAGTAGATCGGCCAAAAAAAATGGCAGCAGCCCGAAGGCTGCTGCCATTTCATTGCCGTGAAGCGAGGCTTACAAAGGACGACCGACAGCGTTGCAGACGCTGGCGTTGTTGATGTCCAGGTTGTTGCCCGAGGTGTTGGTGACGAAGTTGGCAGTCACAGCCGCTTTCCAGTTGGTTGGAACCGGAGTGAAGCTGTGGGCGATGGTGGCAGCGTTGTTGCCCGGGTTGCTGTAGTGGGTGGTCAGGAAGGCTTTGACATCAGCGGCCACGGTTGCGTCCTTGTAGCACTGGCCGAAGATGAAGTTGGTGTAAGCCACGATCGGGTAACCGCTGGCCGGGTTAGGAACGACCGGTACCCACTGCGAAGGGTTCGAAGGGGTGGTTGGCAGAGCAGCCGAACCCAGTGCCAGCGAAACGTTGGCGGTGGTTGGCTGTACGCCGTTGACGCGAGCAACCACTGCGTTGCTGGCGGCGTTCACACCGTCCGGACCGACGTAACCGATGGAGCCGTCAACCGCGTTGACCTGAGTGGCCACGTCAGCAGTACCGGCAACGCCTACCCAGTTCGAAGGCAGGGTCGAACCGGCTGGCAGACGAGCGCTGGTGAACGTGGAGTTGGTGGCGAATTGGGTCGGGCAGATCGAGTTCAGGTGACGGGTCAGGATTTCCGAAGTACCGCTGGAAACGTTGCGATATACAACACGGATCGGCGTGGTGTCGGCAGTGCCCAGCAGAGCGCCCCAGGTGGTTTTGGCGCCGGAGAAGGCATCGCACAGCTGAGCGCTGGTCAGGTTCAGAGCGGTCTGACCGGATTTTTTGTAAGGGATGGCAACCGAAGTGGCCACCGATGGCAGCTGGATCAGCGGGCCGTACGAAGCGCCGAAGTTGGCGTTGTAGGTGCTGATTTCCGAAGCGCTGAGGATCGAGTCGCTACCGGCGAAGTGAACCGAACCGGTGGTGCTGAACAGCGCCGAGTTGTTGGTCAGGAACGCAGTCTTGCCGGTGCCGCTACCGGTACCGACGTAGCTGAAGTTGGCTGGCAGGATGCTGTTGCTAGAGCCTTTGTACAGAGCGGCAGGCAGAGTCGCGCCACCACCGGTTACGTTGGCAGCCATGGCCTGGGCGGAAGCCAGGGCAGCGACGGTCAGGGAAGCTGCGATCAGAGTGCGCTTGAACATGAAGAATCTCCTTTTCAACTGGGTTGGAAACACAGGTTTTTCAGGGTGCTTGCATGACACTGGGAAGACTCACCTGGCGCTGGCCCGGGTGAAGTCGCACTGAGAAATTCGCACCTTGCGGTGACAGATAAAGGAAAAAACCTCGGGAGCTGAACGGTGTTTTCAGCGGGATTTTCTCGGGTGTTTGCGCGGGTCGGCGGAGTGTCTGGATCAGGGGTTTGGCTGAATCGGGCTGGAGGCGTTGGCGGGTGGTTGCAGATGACAGAAAGGAGAACCCGAGGATGGGCCAGAGGAAGGTCGGGTGATGCTCAATCCGTAGGAAAAATCTGAATTATTTATTGCCCGATCCGGCCCTTTCGCGAGCAGGCTCGCTCCCACAGTTGAAATGCGTTCCCTTGTGGGAGCGAGCCTGCTCGCGAAGAGGCCCGCACAGACACCACTATTGCACCAGTTGGTTGATCTCAATGATCGGCAACAACACCGCCATCACGATCACCAGCACCACCCCGCCCATCACCACGATCATCAGCGGCTCAAGCAATGCGGTCATGCCCATCGCCCGCCGTTCGATATCCCGCGACAGGGTCTGCGCAGCGCGTTCAAGCATCGGTGGCAGCGCGCCGGTTTTCTCGCCACTGGCGATCAGGTGAATCAGCACCGGCGGAAACACGTTCTCCACCCGCAGCGCCGCCGCCAGGTTCACGCCTTCGCGGACCTTGGCCGTGGCTTCAGTGACGCTCAAACTCAAGCGGTCGTTGGACAGGGTCTGCCGCGCCGCCTCCAGTGCGCGCAACAATGGCACCCCGGCGCCGCCGAGAATCGCCAGCGTCGAGGCGAACCGGGCGGTATTCAGACCGAGAATAAAACGCCCGAAAAGCGGCAGCTTCAGCAGCCGATGATGCCAACTCAGGCGCGCCGCTGGATTGCGCAAATACAGGCGCCAACTCCAGAAACTTGCAGCCATAATCCCTGCGCACAGCCAGCCCCAACTGCGGATGAAATCACTGGCGTTTAGCATCGCCAGGGTTAAGCCAGGCAAGTCCTGCCGCGCCTGGGAAAACGCACTGACCACCTGCGGCACCACATAGCTGAGCAGAAAAATAACAATACCGATCGACACCAGCCCGACCACGCCCGGATAGATGAACGCGGTGAGAATCTTGCCGCGCAGGTTGTTGCGTTCCTCGATGTAATCCGCCAGCCGCTCCATGACCTGCGCCAGATCCCCGGACTCTTCCCCCGCAGCGATCAACGCCCGGTAGATCTCGGGGAAATCCCGTGGTCGTGCGGCAAGTGATTCGGCCAGGCGCATGCCGCTGCGCACGTCGGCGCGCACGGCGCTGAGGGTGTGGGCGATGTGTTTTTTCTCGGCCTGCTCCACCGTCGCGCTCAACGCGGCTTCCAACGGCAGGCTGGCGCCGAGCAGACTCGCCAGTTGCCGCGTGGCCCAGGCCAGATCGTTGTCCGAGAGCTTGGCGCTGAACAATCCGCCACCGCCATGACTGGCGACGTTGCTTTCCTTGTGCACCGACAACGCGGTCAGGCCACGGCTGCGCAACACGCCGAACGCGGCGGTTTGACTCTCGGCTTCCAGATGCCCGGATTCGATCTTGCCGGTGGCGTCGGCGGCTTCAAAACGATAGCGATTCATCAGGCGTCCCGGGTCACACGGAGGATTTCTTCCGGGGCGGTGGCGCCGCTGCGAATCCAGCGCTCACCGTCCTCACGCAGGCTGAACATCCCGGCCTTGCTCGCCGCCGCACGCAAGGCCTGCTCCCCTGCCCCTTGGTGAATCAGGGTGCGGATGTCGTCGTCGATGCAGAACAATTCGTGAATGCCGGTACGACCGCTGTAACCGGTGTGATTGCACGCCGCGCAGCCGAACGGGCGCCACGTCCCCGGTGTCGCCGGGTCTTCCTGTTTGCAGTCTTTGCACAGGCGTCGCACCAAGCGTTGCGCGAGTACGCCGAGCATCGACGAGGCTAACAGAAACGGTTCGACGCCCATGTCGATCAAGCGGTTGACCGCCGACACCGCGTCGTTGGTGTGCAAGGTCGCGAGCACCAGGTGCCCGGTCAGCGAAGCCTGCACGGCGATTTGTGCGGTTTCCAGATCACGGATTTCGCCGATCATGATGATGTCCGGGTCCTGGCGCAAAATGGCGCGTAGCGCGAGGGCGAAGGTCATGTCGATCTTGGCGTTGACCTGAATCTGGCTGATCCCCGGCAGGTCGTATTCCACCGGGTCTTCCACGGTGAGGATGTTGCTGGTGCTGGCATCGAGGCGCGCCAGTGCGGCATAGAGGCTGGTGGTTTTGCCGCTGCCGGTCGGCCCGGTGACCAGCACGATGCCGTGGGGCTGGCGGATCAGGTGGTCGAGTTTGGCCAGCACCTGCGCATCCATGCCGAGGGTTTCCAGATGCAGGCGCCCGGCCTGTTTGTCGAGCAAGCGCATCACCACCCGCTCGCCATGCCCGGTGGGCACGGTGGATACGCGAATATCAATAGGCCGCCCGGCCACACGCAAGGCGATGCGACCGTCCTGCGGCAAACGTTTTTCGGCAATGTCGAGCTGCGCCATGATCTTGATCCGCGACACCAGCGCACCGTGCAATGCCTTGCGCGGCGAGACCACGTCACGCAGCGTGCCGTCGACCCGATAGCGCACCACCGAATGGGTTTCGAAGGGTTCGATGTGAATGTCGCTGGCCTCATCCCGCGCGGCTTGGGTGAGCAAGGCGTTGATCATGCGAATCACCGGCGCGCCGTCCTGGGTGTCGAGCAGGTCGGTGATTTCCGGCATGTCCTGCATCAGCCGATCGAGATCGACTTCGTTCTCCGCCGCACCAACCACCGCCGCCGCGCTGCCGGTGTCGGCGTAAGCAGTGGCCAGCAGACCATCGAGTTCATCGTCGCGCACGCGCTGCACCGAGGTCGCGCCGAACTGGCGCCGCACCTCGCTGATCGACCAGCCGGGCGTTGACGGGCACACGGTCAGCACCCCGTCGCACAGCAGAATGCGCTGGGCCTTGGCCCAGGCGTAGGGCAGCGCACTCATCTCGTGCCCTCCCCAATCCCTGCGGCAGCTCCTACAGGTCCGGTGTTGTCCCCGACTCCTGTGGCGAGGGAGCTTGCTCCCGCTCGGGGGCGAAGCACCCGTAAATCCAGCCTGCAAGGTGTCTCTGGAAGAATGGGGTAGCCGGTTTTAGGACTGCTGCGCAGCCCAGCGGGAGCAAGCTCCCTCGCCACAGTCATCATGCTGTTCAAAAGCGTGTGCTCCCCAATCCCTGTGGCAATGCGATCCCCTGTAGGAGCTGCCGCAGGCGGCGATCTTTTGCTTTTAAAGATCAAAAGATCGCAGCCTTCGGCAGCGCCTACAGATCCGGTGTTGTCCCCGACTCCTGTGGCGAGGGGAGTTCTTGTGGTGAGGGGATTTATCCCCGATGGGCTGCGCAGCAGCCCCGAAACCTGCCATCGGAATCCATCTGACTGACCGCGTGCATAGGTT
>NZ_JAFGYS010000027.1:8716-22881 GCF_017491705.1 Pseudomonas sp. 86_A
CCGCAGGCGGCGATCTTTTGCTTTTAAAGATCAAAAGATCGCAGCCTTCGGCAGCGCCTACAGATCCGGTGTTGTCCCCGACTCCTGTGGCGAGGGAGCTTGCTCCCGCTCGGGGGCGAAGCACCCGTAAATCCGGCCTGCAAGGTGTCTCTGGAAGAATGAGGTAGCCGGTTTTGGGACTGCTGCGCAGCCCAGCGGGAGCAAGCTCCCTCGCCACAGGGGTGCACTTTAGATTGAGGGCAGGTTTCAAAAGCGTGTGCTCCCTTCAATTGGCACCGCTTTGATGGTTGCGCGTGGGCCTGAGGTGGGCGATACGGCCGGCACCCCTTGCGCCGCCGCCGGCAACTGCGGCGCCTGCATGTCCGGCATCGCCCAGCTGCGTTCCGGTTGCAACCCGCCCTGGGCGCGGCGCATGAAGTCGTAGCGGTTGAGGGTGATGCTGCGCCCCGCTTCGCTGTCGCGGATGATGTACGGGCGCAGGAACACCATCAGGTTGGTCTTGCTGATCGCCCGGCGTTCATTGCGAAACAGCGCGCCGATCCCGGGAATGGTCGACAGCCACGGCACCGCGTCATTGCTCTGGCTGTAGCCATCCTGCAGCAAGCCGCCGAGCACCATGATCTGGCCGTCGTCGAGCAAGATGCTGGTGTCGATCGCACGTTTGTTGGTGACGATGCCCGCCGCTCTCGCGCTGGTGGACGCGCGTTCGTCGATGCTGCTGACTTCCTGATAGATATCCAGCTTGACCGTGCCGCCCTCGGAAATCTGCGGCCGCACGTTGAGCTTCAGACCGACCTCTTCACGGGTCACGGTCTGGAACGGGTTGTTGCTGGTGCCACCGCCGCCGGTAACATAGCTGCCGCTGACAAACGGGATGGTCTGACCGACAAAAATGCTCGCCGCCTCGTTGTCCAGGGTCAGCAGATTCGGCGTCGACAGCACGTTGGTGCCGCCCTTGCTCTTCAACGCGCGGGCCAACACTTTCAGGTCGAGAATCTTGCCGATGCCGGGGATGTCCACCGTGCCATTGACGTAGCCGAGGTTCAAACCCTGCGGCAGCACATCAAGGCTGGTCTTGCCGCTGAGATTGATCCCGGAACCGCCGAGATTCGCCCCGCCGATCACGCCGTTGCCACCCAGGTTGCCGGTCTGCCACTGCACGCCGAATTCACTGGCATCGTCTTCGCCGACTTCGACGATCAAGCTTTCGATCACCACTTGTGCGCGGCGTTGATCGAGCAGGTCGATGACCTCGCGAAGGTTGCGGTACAGCGGCTCCGGCGCGGAAATCAGCAAGGTGTTGGTGGTGGCGTCGGCCTGAATCGTCACCCCGCCGGCGCTGAACGCAACGTTCTGTTCGCTGGCCTGATTACCGCCGCTGCCGGTCGAACTGCTGCCCTGCGCATAACTGCCGCCCGTGCTGCCATTGCTGGAGGTCGTCGAGGTTGTGCCGCTGGTTTGCGTGCCGCTCTGCGCGCTCGCCCCCGCATTGTTACCGTTGCTGCCCATGGCACTGAGCACCGAACGCGCGCTGTCGCTGGTGCCGCTGTCACTCTCGCCGGTGAGCAGGCCGCGCAAGGCCTGCGCCAGTTTCGCCGCTTGCGCGTTACGCAAATAAACCACATGCAGGTTGCTCGGGTTGCTCTGCGCGTTGTCGAGTTTGTAGATCAGGTTGCGCGCCAGCTCGGTGCGCTCGGGGCTGCCGGCGCGGATGATGATGGTGTTGGAGCGCGGGTCACCGATCACGGCGATTTTCTGCGTCGGATCATTGCCCGGCGCGTCCAGCAAATCCGCGACCATCGGCGCGATGTCGGCGGCGATGCCGTTCTGGATCTGCACCACATCGGTGTCGATCGCACTCGGGCTGTCGATGGTCTGGATCAACTGCGCAACGCGGGTCAGGTTCTCGGCGTAATCGGTGATAACAATGGTGTTATTGCCGGGGTAAGCGTTGATCGGATTGTTCGGCGAAACAATCGGCCGCAGCACCGGAATCAGGTTCACCGCGTTCTCGTATTGCAAACGAAACGTGCGGGTAAGCATGCCGTTACCCGCCGGTTTGTCGGCACTGTAAATCGGCCCGCCGAGCAACTTCGCATCCGCCTCCGGCACCACCTGCGCCACACCGCCGACATCGACCACGCTGAAGCCCTGCATGCGCAACGCCGCCAACAGCATGTCGTAAGCCTGCCGCGCCGGCACCTGCCCTTCCGAGACCAGCGTCAACGAACCCTTCACCCGAGGATCGACCAGAAACTGCTGACCGGTCGAACGCGACAGTGCACGCACCACCGCTTGAATATCGGCATCGACAAAATTCAGCGTCACCGGCTGATCGCCCAAAGGGTTGCTCGGCAAGGCGATGCCCGAGGAAGCCGAACCGCTGCGCGCACGCTGGCTGATGTTGTGCAATGGCTTGGGCGCAGGTCGCGCCTGCGCCTGCGCGCGCTCGCGGTCGAGCACCGCATCGCCGCTGCGCTGGGTGTTGGCCAGCGGCCGGCCGAGTTCGCTGTCGACCAGCAACGGCGGCTGGTTCGGCGGCGTGGTGGTGTTGCTGCACGCGCTCAATGCCATCAGCAGCATCGGCAACGCCATGCGCGCCGGTTTGGATCCTGACCCCTTCATGAAGCTTCCTTAGCGCCCAGCGCCTGATCCATGCGAACGGTGCCTGACAATGTGCCGGCAGTGACCTCGGTCGAAGCGGTGTCTGCGCGTTGCAAACGGGCCTCGACCACTTGCAGAGAAAGTTGTGCCGGGGTGCTCAACAGCCAGTCGAGCACCGCGTCGGCCGGCGCCGCGTCGAAACTCAACTGCCACGCGCCCCCCGCCTCGGCTTGCAATTGACAGTGCCCGGCCAGACCGCTGGCCTGCAGCGTCTGCTGCAGCGACTGCTCAATGTTCTGCCCGTCCGGGCGCACGCGGACCTCGCGCAACAGCACTTCGAGGGCTTCGGTCTGCGCGCGCAACTTCGGGGTTTCGCTTTGCCAATAGCTGATTTTTTTCAGCGGCGGCTGAATCAGTGCGACCCACACCAACAGCGAAAGAAGCACCACCGCCATGCCGCCGACCAGGCGTTTTTCACGCAGCGCCAACGCGTGCCAGCGCACCTGAAGCTGCGCGCTGAAACGCTGCCAACGCGCGCGATACACCAACAGCGTCGCCTTATTCATCTTCCGCTCCGCTGTCGTCAGGGCTTTCGTCGGTGGGGGCGACTTCGTCGCTCGGTTGCAGCAGCCAGCCGTCATCATTGGCCGTCGCACGAATCCCGGCCTGCGCCAGCGTGCCTTGCCAGTCCTGGTCATTGCCGCTGCGCCGGGCGTCGGCCAGCAGACTCAGCTGCAAGGTGCCGTCGACAAACGTCAAGCGCTCAACACTGCCAGCCATGAACGGCATGCCGCTGCCGGCCTGCAACACCAGCCGATTGAACACCTGCGTCGGATCCTCCGCCGCGCCCTTCTGCCGCGCCGCCAATTGCTGGCGGGCCTGTTGCAGCGGATTGAGGATCACCGGCAACTCGGGGAACGCCTGCTTCACCCGCTGATTCATCTGCGCCTTGAGCTGCTGACCCTGACTGGCCTCGCGAGCGGCATACAGGTTCAAGCCGATCACCCACACTGCCACCGCCAATGCACAAAGCCCCAGCGCCCGGCCCCAGCCGCGATGCTCAGTGCCCTGCTGTTGCACCGCGCCGTGCAGCCCCCAACCGGGCAAGGGCCCGGTCCAGCGCTGCGCCTCGGCCATCGGCAGTTCGGCGCCCGGCGGCGGTGCCGCGCCGATCCAGTGCAACGGCGTGCCGCAGGCCAGCAGACCCTCGCCAAGGTCCTCGTCGAACAGCGGCTGCACCTGCGCCGCCTGCACACTTTCGCGCAGCAACAGATGACCGTCCTGCCGACACGCCACCGTGCCCGGCAGCACCGGCAGGCTGTACGCCGCCGGGTACAGACCGCGCAGGTTCAGCCCGGCCTGCTTGAGCATCTGCCCCAGTTGCAGCAACGGTTGTCGCGGCGCCCAGGCAATCTGCACCCGCCCCGCCACATCCCGTGGACTGTGAGCGATGTGCATGTCGTGGCTGTCGCCGAGCATCAACGACTGCGCCGCGCATTGCACCGCCGCGGCGGTCTTGTTCGCCGGTAACGGTGGCAGCTCGATACTCGCCAGCAGGCTGTCCGCCGGGTGCAGAAAAGCGCTCAGCGGTGGCTGCTTCGGTAACTGGCCCAGTTGCGCAACGGTCAGGCGCTGCTCCCGACTGACCTGCCCCTGACGGTCCAGCCATGCACAGTCCAATTCACTGTCGAGGCTCAATTGCGCCAATGGCGGCAACCCCACACGCAACTGGCTCATGCGCCCACCCGCGACCAGATCACTTGCGGCAAGCGGTCCTCGCTGCGGTGCAACAACGCGTCGAGACTGACCCGACGCTGCTCGTGCCGCGCCTCCCCGCGCAGACGAAACCAGTCACTGGTGATGCCGACCTTGACGCTGGTCAGCTCCAGACTCGGCATGCGCAAACGGTTGACGAAATCGCCGCGGTTGATGAACCAGCGCCCGGCATCCCGCTCATTGATCAAGGCCTGCGCGCGCTCCAGTGACAACCCCGGCACATACGCCGCCAACACTGGCGCGGTGGCGGTGTTGCCATTGAGCCACGTGGTCGCCGGAATCACCGTCAGGTACGGCGCCAGTTTGCCAATGACCGCATCATTCACGCCCTCGACGCTGCGCAAATCATCGACACTGCGCAGCATCGGCAACTTCGGATTCTGTGGCTTGCGCGACGCATTCGGCGAAGTGGCGCGGCCACTGTCAAAGCCGTTTTTGCTCGCGGTGTTTTCGACAATCTGCGGATTCAACAGATACGGATAAGAGCCGATCACCCGCTGACTGATGCGCTGACTCAATCCAGCGCTGATGCCAATCAACTCGCACAGCCGCTGAAAGGCCTGCACCTGCGCCTCATCGACACGCTCGTTGGCCACCAGATTGCGCAGGTTGAACTTGCCCTGCTCGTCCTCCAGCCGGCCCTCGAAACCTTGCGCATTCAAGCGCTGCGCCCACGGCTGATCGAGGCGAGTCAACGGATCACGCTGCCGCGCATCCCACAGCAATTGCCGGCTGATCTCCAGACCACCGTGCAACAACCAGCGCCCCTGCACCCGCTGCTGATCCGCCTCCAGCGCGCGGGTGGAAACGCTCTGCCGGGTCAACATCCCCGCTGCAATCACCGCGACCACCGCCGCAATCAACAGCGCACTGATGATCGCCATCCCCTGCTGGTTCGATTGGCTGTTCATCACCGGCCTTACAGCTGCCACGAACCAATGTCGGCGTTCACACCGTCGCCGTCAGGCTGACCGTCGGCACCGAGGGAAAAGATATCGATCTCGCCATTCGCGCCGGGGTTGAGATATTGATAAGGCCGACCCCACGGATCATTCGGCAAACGCTCCAGGTACGAACGCCAGTTGCTGTTCTTCGCATCCGCCGGACGCTCCACCAGCACTTTCAAACCCTGAGTCATGCTCGGATAAGTGCCATGATCGAGCCGATACAACTTCAACGCCTGCATCAAACCGCCAATATCCTGCCTGGCCGCCGTGGCCCGCGCCTGATCCGGCCGGTCGAGCACCTTGGGCACCACCATTGCGGCAAGAATCCCGAGAATCACCACCACCACCATGATCTCGATCAGGGTAAAACCCTGCTGCCCACAGGGCATCCGGCTCGGTCGTTTGGGCTGTTTGAACTGCGCGATATCCATCTCGACATTCCCTTGGCTTGATTCGATTCGACGCGCAGTGTTGCAAGAAGATATGTCAGGGATGTTGAAAATCCTCGGGAGTTTTGGTCGTCAAGCCGTCAAGGACGCGGGTTAGGGTCGAGGGCTGAGTTTGGGTTTTGGGCCTGTTATGCCAACGCGTTCCCGAGAAAGCGGATTCACCCTGATTGAAGTGCTGGTGGCGCTGGCGATCATCGCCGTGGCGATGTCGGCGGCCGTGCGCGTGGCGGGGTTGATGACGCAGAGCAGCGGGATTCTGCGGGACCGTTCGGTGGCGATGATTGCGGCGCAGAGCCGGATGGCTGAACTGCAACTGGAAGGTCGATTGCCGATAGGACTAAAGGCACAAGAATGTGATCAAGGCCGCCTGCTACTGCGTTGCGACCAAGTGATCACACCAGCGGAGAACGGCCGATTACTCAAAGTCGCCATCCAGGTCTTCGACCGCAACCAAGACGCCCCGCCCCTGGCCCGCCTGGAAACTCTGTTGAATCGCCCCCTGTAGGAGCTGCCGAAGGCTGCGATCTTTTGACTTTGATTTTTCAAAGCAAAATCAAAAGATCGTCCATCGCAGCCCGAGCCTTCGGCAACTCCTACAGGTAAATCCATTGACGCTCTGACACCCCTAAACCTGTGGCGAGGGGATTCATCCCCGATGGGGCGCAAAGCGCCCCCAAAAACCAATTCCGGCGCTAACCCGGCAACTCCAGATTATCCAGCGCCTGATTAACCGCCAGCTCCCCCAGCATCACCACCTGCGCAATGCCCAACACCGTGTGGCGATAAGGCGTATCAAGCAGCCCGGCAAAATCACTGAGCATCACACTGGCCGAAGCCATGGATTCGCAGGCATTGGCCAGCAGGGATTCGGTGCTGGTGTTTGGCGCGACCATGAACATCGTGCTGGATTGTCGAGGCGGCTGGGCGGTGGGTGGAATGAGGTAATGATCGAGCGCGCGTTCGGCGGCTTCGTGGAGTTTTTTGGAGTCGAGGGATTCGTAGGGGGATGTGGCGTCGGATTCGGGCGGGTTGGGTGTAGGTTTTTTCATAGTGAAGCTCCTTGAGAAATGGAGCCGTCAGCCATCGCTGCTAAACGAAGAGGTGGCGGCTTTACGCGGGTTAGCAGACCAGGCTCAAGGATCCCGGCGCACCGAAGTGCCCCACGCAAAGCCACCATAACGTCATGGCGAAACCTGCGTGCCTTGAAAATTGGCGAGCTGCTAAACCCGGTCACTGAACATTCAGCGACCGAACCACAATAGAACCCACCCCCAAGGCGCACAAGCCGGCGGATTCTGGCGTAGCTGTAGGCAATGGCGCAAGGATGTGTAGCCTGAGAGAGTGTCTGGAGATGTCTTTTTAAACGTTGGCGTTTATCGAGGCCTTACGGCGGCATCTCCCCACTTAAAAAATCCGCCCCATTACCGGCAATTTTTCCGAGTACAAAGCGTAAACCCAGGCGGGGCGCAAAGGCGTTGCGAGCGACTCGACAGAAGCCACTCGCAAACAGTCAATCAAAGAATTGTAAGAAATATTGAGCGCAACTTTTGCCTCAGGCATTCTGTGCGACGCAAATGTACATGGGCGGTAGATTTTTCGCGTTCCTCCCCTCGGGCGCACTTTCTAACTCCCCCAAACGCTTGCCCTGCGTACGCTCTCAGTGGCCGGAATGTTGATCTCTATTCCAATCAGGCCAAGGACATCTGAATCTTTGAAAAGGAACTTCCCGTGAGTGGAAAACCTGCAGCCCGAGTCACAGATCCCACCAATTGCCCGCTCCCGGGGCACGGCACTAATCCAATTGTCAGCGGCTCGCCCAATGTCAATTTCGACGGTCTAGCCGCCGCTCGTATGACCGATAAATCCGCGTGCGGTAGTCCGATCACCGGAGCGGTCAGCTCGACGGTTTTTATCAATGGGCTGAATGCAGCTACTCAAGGCAGTACCGGTGGCCACGGCAACGTAGTTGTAGGTGGCTCGGGCACGGTCATCATTGGCGACACCGTCGTATCAGCGCCTTTCAGCGGTCTGACGTCGATGCCCGTGCACTTCAGCGACAAGTTCAGATTGGTTGACAAAGAGTCGGGCGAACCTTTGGCTAATCTTGAATATGCCATTCAACGCGCTGATGGCAGCCTGGAACACGGCGTAAGTGATGAGATGGGCTACACGCATGTAGTGAGTTCGCACCTGCCCGAAACAATCCAACTGTTTCTGGAGGACTAAGGCATGGCTGAAGTCGTAAGCAGAAATGGCCGGAAGATGTCTCCCGTCGCCACCAGAGCGGTGACGCCCGTCAAAGACGAAACCCCGAAAACTGTAGAGCTGGACGCAAAAAAACAGAAACGACGGGCCGAGAACGAAGAGTATTTAAAGGACAAAAACGTCAAAGCCTACTTGTTCGCCATTGGCGAAGCCGAAGGCGGTGACTATCACGCGAAATACGGTCATGGCTGGGCCGAGGGTTTTAAAACCGGTAAATGGACGTTCACTGACGAGTCCACCCATCCGGGCGCCGGCTACGGCGGAAAAACTACGGCATCGGGCTTGTATCAAATCAACGTTGCCACATGGCGGGAGTACGGCGAGAAGATGGGGCTGACAGATTTTTCGCCCCATACACAAGACCTTATTACCGTCGACATTCTTCGCACGCTCGGAGTGATCGACAAAATCAAGGCCGGAGACATTCCGGGCGCAATGCCGAAGGCGGCTACAAGGTGGGCGGCACTCCCGGAAGGGCCAGGCAAGAAAAACCACTACCCGCCTCAACCGTACGCCGAGTATCCAAAGTTTTTGGCGAGCTACAAGTCAGCTGGAGGAACTACTAAATGAAGGCCCCGATTTTCTTGCTCCTCGCAATATATTGCACGGGTACAAGCGCCGCGTTTGCCGGCGGTACGCAAGCGACAAACGACAAGCACGGGCCAGTTGGCATCGCAGTCGATGAGCCCTTTGTGTCAGCCAGATCCAAGTTGATCAAACAAGGATGGAAGCCAACCCGGATGCACATCAGCGATGGCTACGAATACAGCGGTGTAGAGCGCGAACTGGCTGCACACAATTTCCTGGAACTCGATACCTGCTCTTTTGATAGCTCGCGCTGCATCCTGTTCTACTCAAAGAAAGGCACCTGTTTGCGCGTTGACACCATTGGTGAGCAGCTGAAAGACATGACAGTTACGCGGTGGACTGATGAATGTCCGGATGCGCCTCTAGAACCCAATTAAGACGAGGCGGATTAAGAAACCAGGGGGACCGAATGAAATAAATCAGTTCCCTTTTTTCTGTTGGCGGCACTGTTAAATGAAACTAAAAATATTAGCCATCAGCCTTTTATGTTGCGTCAGTTTATTTTCTAGCGCAGCAGACCTTCCCATCAAAGAGGGAATGCCATTTACGCAAGCCCGAAAAGCTTTGATCAAAAATGGCTGGAAGCCGAATCCGACCTACTCAGGTGAATTCGGGGTTGAAAGCATCATCCAAAGAAAAGGCTTCAATGAGATCGAATCCTGCACAGAGGGCGTCCGTTTCTGCAGTTTCAACTACATCAAGAACGGAGATTGTTTAGGTGTAGGAACTGTTGGCGAAGAAGTCAAAGACATGAAAATTTATTCCTGGAACTTCAAATACCCTGAAAAGGATTGAAACCAGAAATCGAAAAAAAAGTGATAACAAAGGGGACTGATTTATTTTATGGGTAATAAATCAGTCCCGTTTTTTGAATCCCCTCAACCCGTGGCGAGGGGATTCATCCCCAATGGAGCGCAAAGCGCCCCCAGCGCTAAACCGGCAACTCCAGGTTATCCAGCGCCTTATTAACCGCCAGCTCCCCCAGCATCACCACTTGCGCAATGCCCATCACCGTATGGCGATAAGGCGTATCAAGCAGCCCGGCAAAATCACTGAGCATCACACTGGCCGAAGCCATGGACTCACAGGCATTGGCCAGCAGGGATTCGGTGCTGGTGTTTGGCGCGACCATGAACATCGTGCTGGATTGTCGAGGCGGCTGGGCGGTGGGTGGAATGAGGTAATGATCGAGCGCGCGTTCGGCGGCTTCGTTGAGTTTTTTGGAGTCGAGGGATTCGTAGGGGGATGTGGCGTCGGATTCGGGCGGGTTGGGTGTAGGTTTTTTCATAGTGAAGCTCCTTGATTGATGGAGCCGCCACGGTTCGCTGCGAAACGACGGAGGTGGCAGCTGTACGCAGGTTCGCAGACCGGGAATCAAGGAACCCGGCATACCCGAAGGTATCCCGCGCACAGCCGCCATGAAGCACCCTTGCCAACAATGGCAACGATTAGGAGCGCTGTGCGCCTTGATTAATCCGGGCTGCGAAACCCGATCACTGATTCGTCAGCGACCGAACCACAATAGAACCCACCCCCAAGGCACACAAGCCGGCGGATTCTGGCGTAGCTGTAGGCAACGGCGCAAGGATGTGTAGCCTGAGAGAGTGTCTGGAGATGTCTTTTTAAACGTTGCTGTTTACCCCCATGTCCCTCTAAATCGATCCGCCGCCTTATCCGCTGCACCTGCATCCCATCAGTGTCAACCGCTCTACATGCAGCACGCAATATTATCGTGCCATCACTTAGATTTTCGCTACAATGCGGGTGCGCGAGGATTTCTGAAAGGTTGAGAAATGGACTTCACCCCAATCACTCCCCAACTCTTGGGCAAGTTAATTCGGCTTTTTTCAGTCGTATTTTCCATTGCCCGGCTCAAGCAGCTACGCAATAACTACCTTGGTAAATTGTCGTCGCAGCAGCTCATTCGAAAGCTGGGCTACCGGATCAATCACAACCTGCACTTTCTTATCCTATATTCGGATGCCATATGCACGCGAATCTCCAGATTTGTTGGAGCACGGGCGTGGCAAAGTGCCCTACATTACATAGCTAACAAACTTGGGCTACAAAAATGCTTCCAGTTGAAATAAAGCTAATATCCCAAAAGCATGAACTACATGTCATCAATATAGAGTCACTTACCGCTCAGACAAGGAAGTACCTTGATACCTTCTTGGTATCGATATGCGAAGGAAGCTCTGACAGTGAATTAGATCTAGTCAAATTAAGATTAAAGAAATTCCTCGCAGACAAAGACGACAACACGCGTATGGGAGCAACAGCGGAGCTATTTGCGCACCTATACTTGAGGACAGCGGGCTACAAACAAGAGTTTCTGTTCTTTAACCTAGAAGAGGGCTCAATAAAAAAAGGCTTCGACGGCTTCTTCTCTAAGAATTCAGAAACTTATTTACTTGAAAGTAAATCCGGCTCAATTACCACTAAAAAAATCAGTCACAAAGATAAACTCAAGCATGCGTATTCTGACTTGGAAAAATACGTAGCCGGGAAAAGTGAAAAAGGGAAAAACAACCCGTGGAAAAATGCATACAACCACGCGTCACACATAGATGTAGGAACAGAAAAATCAATACGAAAAAAAATAAAACTCCTTCAGGACATGTTTGACAAAGGAACATTCAACAAGATAAATGAATTCAACATAATCACATGCTCAACCATATTCCTTAGTGGCTCATGGGATGCCAAAGCTAGCTCTGAAGTTCTAAATGACAACAATTTCGTACTAGAGTTTGACGGAAAAACGATAAAAGCTATGTGCTTAACCAAATCAAGCTTAAATAGTTTTATTGCGTACCTGGAGAAGTAGAATGACAACCAGCCTAACTTGGCTCAAAAATAATGAGCTATTCTCCAAAATCATGAGGAAAACTTCTCTAAATACTGAGCTTGATGATAGAGAGCTTGAGTTCATTCTGAGTTGCGCAATTGTTTTCTTTAACGAGTACAGCGGTGACAAAAGAAAATCTACATACTTTGAAATCGCTTACTACATCACCTTGAAATGCGCAACAAACAACAATTACTACCAGCCATTATTAGATGCAAGCTCAAATTTCGGACTTTATCCTATAGCACAGTACATATCAAAAAATAAACTAACAGATAATTTCACTAGCACAAACTTTACATTAGAGTACCAGCTTGAGAAATTCCAGAACAACAACATCACTGAAACTTATGAGCAAAAAAAATACCGAGAACAAATAATCCAAAGCGAAAGCAAAGAAAACTGTTACATCGCACCAACTTCTTTTGGGAAAAGCACATTAATCATCGACATCATAAAATCAAATAACCCCAAGACCACTGCGATTATAGTCCCTACCAAATCACTACTAATTCAAACCTACAAGCTAATTAAGTCCAACTTCCCCTCCCGCCACATTATATTTCACGATGAAATGTATGACGGGGGTGGTGATTTTATCTCCATATTTACACAGGAACGTGCTCTCAGACTTTTAAAAAACAGAGAGATCTCTTTTGAACTGCTAGTAATTGATGAAGCTCACAATCTATTCGAAATGGATGGAAGAAGCATTCTGCTAACACGATTAATTAGAAGAAACAGACTCAGAAACCCAGAATCTATGAACTACTATTTATCACCTCTGATTTCTGAAGCCGAAAACCTTAAGACGCATGAAAATCAAGACATCTTCGAGCGGCGAATAGCCAGCAACATTAAAGAACCGGAAATATATGAATTCAGATCAAATGGAGAACAATACGCTTACAATCGATTCATGAATGAATTTTATCACTTCGGCCATGAATCAAGCTTCACAAGCTATATAATAAAAAACAAGAAAGAAAAAAATTTTTTATACCTTAGAGCACCTAAAAAAGTTGAAGAACTCTCCATGCTTCTTAACAAGGAGCTATCATTTGTCGAATCAAACTCCCTGAGCGAGTTATCACAAACGATATCAAACAACGTCCACAGTGACTTCTATTGCGTGGAACACATAAAGAAGGGGCTAATTTACTTACACGGAAAGCTTCCAGATTTGATAAAGGAATATCTAGAGCACAAGTTCTCACTTACGGAGGAGCTAACATACTTAGTAGCAAACTCAGTAATTCTTGAGGGAGTAAATCTACCTATCGATAGTCTGTTCATCCTAAACACATACGATCTGGATGGAAAGTCGCTAACCAACCTAATTGGTAGAGTAAATAGACTCAACCAAGTTTTCGATGACCACAGAAAATCTCTTGCGAAACTTCTCCCACCCATTCATTTCGTTAACTCTGATGAATTTAATCGAAAAGGTGGAAAAATGGAAAACAAAATAAGACTTTTAAAAAATGGAATATTCAAGGACAAAATCGAAAACCCTTTGCTTCTAAATTTCGATTTAGATAAAGTGATTAACGATTTAGATGCAGCACGCGAAAACCCTGACCTAGATAATTTAGAACATTTAAATACTTTGGAGGAAAAATTTGGTCAGCTGGAGTACTTACGAAAAAAAGAGGACTTTTTGATACACAATGAAGGAGTCGAATCAAGCAAAGTAAAACATACACTGATGGAGTCAGGAATTTCTTCCGCATATTATAATCCCGACTCAGTATTCAGCGCACTCGAAAGGCGCCTTCATACGATTACTACAACTGAAGAGTGGGCCATATCCGACGTAATCGATAAAGTTTATTTGTATTTTATTAAAGGTCTTGAAAATCAGGTTTCAGACATTTCGTTCCTGCGCCTTCAACGTCCCAAAGCCAGAGATTTCTACAAGCTCTTCACAAGAGACTCGCACCGTTTAAATCTCAAAGACCACCTATCGGAAACTCTGGGTTACTTTCATAGCATTAAACTCACCGATAATGGAAGAGAATTTTTTATTGGAACCTCCTATGGCGAAATAGCCAAAAACAATGCCGACGGTATATACGGAAGCAACGTATACGTAGACCTATCAAAAAAAACGGACAAAGAGCTAGTAAACTTAGCTCTCGTAAAAATAAAAATTGAAAGTGACTTCGTCTCTTACAAATTGAACGAGTACGTAAAAGCACTCTATGACTTACAACTGCTGACCGAAAACGAATACAACCTACATATATACGGAACAAATAAAAAATCAAACACCGCATTTGTAAAAATGGGCATCAGCGGCTCATTAATAAACAAACTTGAGCGCGACAAGCAGACGGACAATATCTCAATAAGCGAGCTCGGCGAAGTTATATACAACAAAGAATTTTCCGACTATGTGAAACTACAAGATGATCTCGTCCAATTTGAAATAAAAAAATACATAGACATTAAATAGCAACACTGTTTTTTATGTAACCCCCTATTTACCGGTATCGCCCCAATAATTAGTCACCATGCACACGATGACTAGGGGCGACTGATTTGTACTGTCCAGATTAGCGGCCATTACGGTGTATTTCGAAAAAAGTTCGTTTTTTCTCAGCTGGAAAGACCAGCGCATTGACTTCGCACCCAAAAATCAAGGCCTCACCAACCTAGGCATCTCCACCCCCTCCCCCAACT
>NZ_JAFGYS010000028.1:0-20675 GCF_017491705.1 Pseudomonas sp. 86_A
ATTCAATTGGCTAAAGCGGGTTTTGGGCGATTATCGAACAGCATTGAAGGTCAAAAGATCGCAGCCTTCGGCAGCTCCTACAGGGGGAACGCTTTTCAAATGCAGGAGCTGCCGAAGGCTGCGATCTTTTGATTCTCAGACAACAAAAAGCCCGCCAGATGGCGGGCTCCTTGTGTTCACCGGATGATCAGAACAGCTTCATCTTCGGTGCTTCTTCTTTCAGCGGTTCGTTCTGCGCGGTTTGCGCATTCCAGCCACCACCCAATGCCTTGTACAGGTTGACCGCACTGGTCAGCTGCGCGAGGCGGTCGGTGATCAGAGCCTGTTGCGCACTGAATAGCTGACGCTGGGCATCGAGGAAGGTCAGGTTGCTGTCGACACCGATGCGGTAACGACGCTCGGCCAGGCGGTAGTAATCCTGGTTGGCCGCGACGAAGTCACGCTGCGCCTGCAACTGCTCGGTGTAGGTCTGGCGGGCCGCCAGGCCGTCGGCGACTTCCTGGAAGGCGGTTTGAATCGACTTCTCGTAGTTCGCCACGCCAATGTCCTTCTGGATCTTGGCGTAGTCGAGGCTGGCGCGCAGGCTGCCGGCGTTGAAGATCGGCAGGTTGATCTGCGGCTGGAACAGCCACGTGCCCGAACCGCCCTTGAACAGACCGGACAGGTCCGGGCTCAGCGAACCGGCGTTGGCCGTCAGGCTGATGCTCGGGAAGAACGCTGCACGGGCGGCGCCGATGTTGGCGTTGGCAGCCTTCAGGTTGTACTCGGCCTGGAGGATATCCGGACGACGCTGCAGCAGGTCCGAAGGCAGACCGGCCGGTACGTCGCTGAGCAGGTCATCCGACAGCGGTTTGGCCGCTTGCAGATTGGCCGGAATACCGGTGCCGAGCAGCAGGGTCAGGCTGTTTTCGTCCTGGGCCACCTGGCGGGTGTACTTGGCCAGTTGTGCACGGGCGTTTTCCACCGAGGTGCGCGACTGCGCCAGGTCCAGCGCCGAGGCCACACCGACTTCGTTGCTGCGGCTGGTCAGCTTGTAGCTTTCTTCGAAGGCACCGAGGGTGTCTTGCGTCAGCTTGAGCAGTTCCTTGTCGGCCTGCCAGGTCAGGTAGGCATTGGCCACACTGGCCACCAGGCTGATCTGGGTGCTGCGCCGCGCTTCTTCGGTGGCGAAGTATTGTTGCAGCGCTTGTTCGCTCAGGCTGCGAACCCGACCGAACAGGTCGAGTTCGTAGGCACTGATGCCGACGGTGGCGGAGTAGGAACTGGTAATGCCCGCTTCACCGGTCTGCGACGCACGCGCCGGAACCCGCTGACGGCTGCCGCTGGCATTGGCCGAAACGGCCGGGAATAGGTCGGCACGCTGGATGCGGTATTGAGCCGCGTAAGCGTCGATGTTCAGCGCCGCGACACGCAGGTCGCGGTTGTTTTCCAGCGACACCTGGATCAGCTGCTGCAGGGCCGGGTCATGGAAAAACTGCTTCCAGCCCTGCTCGGCAGCGGCTTGCGCCGGGGCCTGGGCCGGCGAGTACGCCGGGCCTTGCGGGTATTGGCCCGCGACCGGTGCTTCAGGCTGCTGATAATCGGGTATCAGCGAGCAACCGCTCAGCACGAAGGCGGCGACTGCGATGGAGAGTAGCGACTTGCTCATTGGCCAGCCTCTTTAGGAGTTTCAGTCGTCTCGTCCTGGTCGGCGACTTTACGCTGGCCGAGGGACGAAACCGTGACGAAGAACAGTGGGACCCAGAAGATCGCCAGGATCGTGGCCGTGAGCATACCGCCAATCACGCCGGTACCGATCGCGTGCTGACTGCCTGAACCGGCGCCGGTGGAGATCGCCAACGGTACTACACCGAGGACGAACGCCAGCGAGGTCATGATGATCGGTCGCAGACGCATGCGGCACGCTTCGATCGCCGCGTCACGCAGACTGCGCCCTTGCTCATGCAGCTCCTTGGCGAATTCGACGATCAGAATGGCGTTTTTAGCCGCAAGACCGATGGTCGTCAACAGACCCACCTGGAAGTACACGTCGTTGGACAGGCCGCGCAGGCTGGTGGCCATCAACGCACCGATGATCCCCAGTGGCACCACGAGCATGACCGCGATCGGAATCGACCAGCTTTCATACAGCGCCGCCAGACACAGGAACACCATCAGCAACGACAGGGCATACAACGCTGGCGCTTGCGAGCCGGACAGACGTTCCTCGTAGGACAGACCGGTCCAGGAGATACCGACACCGGCCGGCAGCTTCTTGGCAATCGCTTCGACTTCGGCCATGGCTTCACCGGTGGAGTAACCCGGCGCCGGAGAACCGAGCACCTCCATCGCTTCAACGCCGTTGTAACGGGCCAGTTTCGGCGAACCGTAGATCCACTCGCCCTTGGCGAAGGCAGAGAACGGCACCATGGTCCCGGCGCTGTTGCGCACGTACCACTTCTTCAGGTCTTCAGGGCTCATGCGCGCACCGGCCTGACCTTGCACGTACACCTTCTTCACCCGACCACGGTCGATGAAGTCGTTGACGTAGCTACTACCGAAGGAGATCGACAGGGTGGTGTTGATGTCGGAAATGCTCACGCCCAGGGCGCGGGCTTTCGCATCGTCGATTTCCAGGTGGTATTGCGGCTCGTCGTTCAAACCGTTCGGACGCACCTGGTAGAGCACCTTGCTCTGCGCGGCCATACCGAGGAACTGGTTACGCGCTTGCATCAGTTTTTCGTGACCGATACCGGCACGGTCTTGCAGGAACACGTCGAAACCGGTGGCGTTACCCAACTCCAGTACCGCTGGCGGGGCGAATGCAAACACCATCGCATCACGGAAGCTGAAGAAGTGCTGCTGGGCACGCTGAGCGAGGGCAAACACGCTGTTGCTCGCATCACGCTCGCCCCACGGCTTGAGCATGATGAACGCCAGACCCGAGCTCTGACCACGACCGGCAAAGTTGAAGCCGTTCACGGTGAACACCGAGGACACTGCGCCCGCTTCTTTATCCAGCAGGTAGGTCCGCATCTCGTCGATCACGACTTGAGTACGTTCGGCGCTGGAACCAGCCGGGGTTTGCACCTGGGCGAACAGTACGCCCTGGTCTTCTTCCGGCAGGAACGCAGTTGGAATGCGGGTGAACAGCCAGATCATGCCGACAACGATCAGCAGGTATGCCAGCAGATAAGGCGCTTTGCGCGACAGCATGTTGCCGACACCGCGCTCATAACTTCTGACGCCGCGGTCGAAATTGCGGTTGAACCAGCCGAAGAAACCTTTTTTCGGCGTGCCGTGGTCACCCTTCGCAATGGGCTTGAGCATGGTCGCGCACAGTGCCGGGGTGAAGATCAGTGCAACCATGACCGACAGGGCCATGGCCGAGACGATGGTGATCGAGAACTGCTTGTAGATCACACCGGTGGAACCGCTGAAGAACGCCATCGGCAACAGTACCGCCGACAGTACCAGGGCGATACCGACCAGGGCGCCCTGGATCTGGCCCATGGACTTCTTGGTCGCCTCTTTCGGTGACAAACCTTCCTCGCTCATCACCCGCTCGACGTTTTCCACCACGACGATGGCGTCGTCCACCAGCAAGCCGATGGCCAGCACCATACCGAACATGGTCAGGGTGTTGATGCTGAAACCGGCGGCGGCGAGGATGCCGAACGTACCCAGCAATACCACTGGCACGGTCATCGTGGTGATGACGGTGGCGCGGAAGTTCTGCAGGAACAGGAACATCACCAGGAACACCAGCACGATCGCTTCGACCAGGGTTTCAACCACACCCTTGATCGACTCGGTCACCACTGGCGTGGTGTCGTACGGGAACACCACTTCCATGCCTTGCGGGAAGAACGGCTTGAGGTCGTCAATCGTCTTGCGCAGTGCTTTGGCGGTGTCGAGGGCGTTGGCGCCGTTGGCCAGTTTTACGGCCAGACCGGAAGCCGGGCTACCGTTGAACTGGGCGGAAATACTGGAGTTCTCACCACCCAGACCCACATCCGCGACGTCGCCGACACGGACTTGCGAGCCGTCCTGGTTGACCTTCAGCAGGATTGCCTTGAACTGCTCGGCCGTCTGCAGACGGGTCTTGCCGATGATCGTGGCGTTCAGTTGCTGGCCAGGCAGCGCTGGCAGACCGCCGAGCTGACCGGAGGACACTTGAACGTTCTGCGCCGAGATCGCGGTGCTGACGTCAGCCGGGGTCAGGTTGTACTTGTTCAACTTGGCCGGGTCGAGCCAGATGCGCATCGCGTACTGGGCACCGAAGACCTGGAAGTCACCGACGCCGGCAGTCCGCGAGATCGGGTCCTGCATGTTCGACACGATGTAGTTGGACAGGTCGTCCTTGGTCATGCTGCCGTCACGCGACACCACGCCGATCACCAGCAGGAAGTTCTTCACTGCCTTGGTCACCCGGATACCCTGTTGCTGCACTTCCTGCGGCAGCAGCGGGGTGGCCAGGTTCAGCTTGTTCTGAACCTGAACCTGCGCGGTGTCGGAGTTGGTGCCTTGCTCGAAGGTCGCGGTGATGGTCATGCTGCCGTCGGAGTTACTTTCCGAAGACACATAACGCAGGTTGTCGATACCGTTGAGCTGTTGCTCGATCACCTGGACCACGGTGTCCTGAACCGTTTGTGCTGAAGCACCCGGGTAGGTCACGGAGATCGCGATGGCCGGAGGCGCAATGCTCGGGTACTGATTGATCGGCAACTTCAGGATCGAGAGTGCCCCGACCAACATGATCACCAGGGCAATTACCCAGGCGAAAATCGGACGGTCGATAAAAAATTTCGACATGAGTTACTCCCCTTTGCCGCCAGCGGCTTTGTCAGCTGCCTGAGCGGGGGCCGGGTTCTTGGCTACGTTAGTGGCTTCGGTCGGGTTGACCTGAACACCTGGGCGAACGTACTGCAGGCCTTCGGTGATCAGACGATCGCCGGCTTTCAGGCCATCTTCGATCAGCCATTGACTGCCGACGGTGCGGCTGGCCTTGAGCTGACGCAGTTCGACCTTGTTGTCCGGGCCGACGACCAGTGCGGTCGGGGTGCCCTTGAGGTCACGGGTCACGCCTTGTTGCGGTGCCAGAATGGCCGCGGCGTTAACACCGGCCTGCAACTGGGCGCGCACGAACATGCCCGGCATCAGGGTGTGATCCGGGTTCGGGAACACGGCGCGCAGTGTCACGGAACCGGTAGTCGGATCGACCGATACTTCGGAGAATTCCAGCTTACCGTCGAGCTTGTACTGGCTGCCGTCTTCGAGGGTCAGCTTGACCGCTGCCGAGTTGTCGCCGGCCTTCTGCAGGCGGCCGCTTTCCAGCTCGCGGCGCAGTTCCAGCAGTTCAACCGAGGACTGGGTGACGTCGACATAGATCGGGTCCAGTTGCTGGATCGTCGCCATCGCGTCGGTCTGGCCGTTGCTGACCAGCGCACCTTCAGTCACCGAAGAACGACCGATACGCCCGGAAATCGGCGCATAGACCTTGGTGTAACGCAGGTTGATCTGCGCGCTCTGCAGCGAGGCTTCCGACTCCATGCGGTTGGACACCGCGGTGTCGTATTCCTGGCGGCTGACCGCCTGCTCATCGACCAGTTGCTTGTAGCGGTCGGAGATCGACTTGGTCGAACGCAGGCTGGCTTCGGCGCTTTTCAGGGTGGCTTCGTAGACGGCCGGGTCGATCTGATACAGCTGCTGACCGGCCTTGACGTCACTGCCTTCCTTGAACAGGCGCTTGAGAATGATGCCGTTGACCTGTGGTCGAACTTCAGCGATGCGGTACGCACTGGTGCGCCCCGGCAGTTCGGACGTGAGGGTGAACGCTTGTGGTTGCAGGGTGACGACGCCGACCTGAGGAGGCGGAGCGGCAGGGGCCGCTTCTTCCTTTTTACATCCGCTGAGCAGCGATGCCAGGGCGACGGCAGTGACCAGAGCGGTAACAGCTGGCTTGAATTGCATGAAGATCCTCGGGTCAGGCGCGCACATTGCGCACAAGAAGTGTGAAAGGGTAAAAAAATCGGGTCGAGTGGATAAGTAGCTTGCTAAGGAATATACTTACGTTCATGGTTGTTTGTAAACACCCTGGCGTCGTACCCACCCTGTTACAAAAGTCGTCGCAAGGTTTGAAATTGTAGGCCGGGGAGCCGATTCGTGAGAGATCGGCCCCCTCTTTATTCAGCGGATATTCAGCCATCCCTGAAACATCCTGTTTGAGGTTTTACTGCCATGGTCCGTCGTACCAAAGAGGAAGCTGCAGAAACGCGAAGCCAGATTCTCGAAGCGGCCGAGAAAGCGTTCTATGAAAGAGGTGTGGCGCGTACGACCCTGGCGGATATCGCGGCCCTGGCCGGCGTTACGCGCGGTGCCATTTATTGGCATTTCAGCAACAAGGCCGACCTGGTGCAGGCCATGCTCGACAGCTTGCATGAGCCGCTGGATGAACTGGCCAAGGCCAGCGAAAGCGAGGACGAAGTGGATCCGCTGGGTTGCATGCGCAAGCTGCTGATTCATTTGTTTCATCAAGTTGCGCTGGACCCCAAGACCCGGCGCATCAACGAAATTCTGTTTCATAAGTGCGAGTTCACCGATGAAATGTGCGATTTGCGCCAGCAGCGCCGAGCGGCCAGTCTCGATTGCAATCTGCGTATCGGGCTGACCCTGCGTAATGCGGTGAATCGCGGCCAGTTGCCAGAAGATCTCGACACTGCCCGTGCGGCCATCAGCATTCATGGCTATATCGATGGCCTTCTGTATGGATGGCTATTGGCGCCCGACAGCTTCGAATTGCACGCCGAAGCCGAGCGCTGGGTCGATACCGGGCTGGATATGCTGCGCCTGAGCCCGAGCCTGCGCAAATGAAACAAAATGCGTGATTGGCACAGGTTATAACAATCCGGTTGCTTTCATATAGCAGCGGGACGCGAGTTTAATCGTAGCGAGCTGCGGATTTTGTAGGGATTTTGTGTCGTCCTTGTGAACGAGTGTGAGCTGCCCGGCACCGGGCGCCCAAGAAAAAGCCCCCGACTCTCACAAGTCGGGGGCTTTTGCGTTTCTAGCGTTTCATGCGGTTTGACTTACAGCGTCGGGTAGTCGATGTAGCCGACCGGGCCTTTGCCATAGAACAGCTCAGGACGCGGCTCGTTCAGCGGGGCATCGGCTTTCAGGCGTGCCGGCAGGTCCGGGTTGGCAATGAATGGCACGCCGAACGCTACAGCGTCAGCTTTGCCTTCAGCCAGCCAGGCATTGGCGCTGTCCTTGGTGAAACGCTCGTTGGCGATGTACGCGCCGCCAAAGGCTTCTTTCAGTTGTGGGCCGAGGCCGTCGGCGCCTTCTTTCTCGCGGGAGCAGATGAAGGCGATGCCACGCTTGCCCAGCTCGCGAGCGACATAGGTGAAGGTCTCGGCGAGGTTGTCGTCGCCCATGTCGTGGGAGTCGGCGCGCGGTGCCAGGTGCACACCGACACGGCCGGCGCCCCAGACGTCGATCGCGGCATCAGTCACTTCCAGCAACAGACGCGCACGGTTCTCCAGAGAGCCACCGTAATTGTCGGTGCGCTGGTTGGTGCTGCTTTGCAGGAACTGGTCGAGCAGGTAGCCGTTGGCGCCGTGGATTTCCACGCCGTCGAAACCGGCGGCTTTGGCGTTCTCGGCACCGGTGCGGTAGGCCTCGACGATCTCGGCGATTTCAGCGGTTTCAAGGGCGCGTGGGGTCGGGTAATCGGCCAGTGGACGCACCAGGCTGACGTGGCCTTTAGGCTGGATGGCGCTCGGCGCGACAGGAGCTTCACCGTTCAGGTACGACGGGTGCGAGATGCGGCCGACGTGCCACAGTTGCAGGACGATCTTGCCGCCGGCAGCGTGTACGGCTTTGGTGATGTTGGTCCAGCCGCGTACCTGATCGTTGGACCAGATGCCCGGGGTGTCCGGGTAGCCGACGCCCATCGGCGTCACCGACGTGGCTTCGCTGAGGATCAGGCCGGCGGAGGCACGTTGTACGTAATACTCGGCCATCAGCGCGTTCGGTACGCGGCCTTCGTCGGCGCGGCAGCGAGTCAGCGGAGCCATGATGATGCGGTTGGACAGCTCGAGGTCGCCCAGTTTGATCGGATCGAAAATAGTTGCCATGTGTACAACCCTCGTCAGTGAAGTGGTTAATCAGTGGGTAGCAGGGGCCAGGCCGGCAGTGCCGTTCTGACGGAAAGTGATCAGGGTCACCAGCAGCGCGAGCACGGCCAGCGCGGCGGCGGCCAGGGGCACGCTGGTCAGGCCGAAACCGTGAGCGATGACGCTGCCGCCAACCCAGGCGCCCAAGGCGTTGCCGATGTTGAAAGCGCCGATGTTCAGGGTCGACACCAGGTTCGGTGCAGCCTTGCCGAAGGTCACCACGTTGACTTGCAGCGCCGGTACGGCGGCAAACGATGCGGTGGCCCAGAGGAACAGGGTGATTTCCGTCGGGATCAGCGCAACGCTGGTCCAGCTCAGCACGGTGGAGACCACCGCCATTGCCACGAACACGCCGATCAGGGTGGCGCCGAGGCGCTTGTCCGCCAGCTTGCCGCCGATGATGTTGCCCACCGTCAGCCCCAGGCCGATCAGCAGCAGGGTCCAGGTCACGCCTTTGGGCGAGACGCCGGTGACATCACCGAGCAGCGGCGCGACATAAGTGAAGAGGGTGAACATCGACGCGGCGAACAGCGCGGTCATGCTCAGCGAAAGCCAGATGCCGGCGCCTTTGAGGGCAGCGAGTTCGGCACGCATGTCGAGTTTTTCCTCGTCACGCTTGGCCGGCAGGAAGCGGATCAGTCCGATCAGCGCCACAACACCAATCACGGTCACCGCCCAGAAGGTCGAACGCCAGCCGGCTTCCTGACCCAGCGCCGTACCCAGCGGCACGCCGAGCACGTTGGCCAGGGTCAGGCCGGTGAACATCAGCGCCACGGCCGACGCCCGTTTGTTCGGCGCCACCAGCCCGGCGGCGACCACAGAACCGATACCGAAGAACGCACCGTGGCACAGCGCGGTGACGACACGGGCAAACATCAGCACGTTGTAGTCACTGGCGATGGCGCACAGCAGGTTACCGACGATGAAAATGCCCATCAGCGCGACCAGTGCAGCCTTGCGCGGCAGTCTGGCGGTGGCCAGTGCCATGAACGGTGCGCCGATGGCCACGCCCAGGGCGTAACCGGTCACCAGCCAGCCGGCGCCCGGGATCGACACACCGAGGTCAGCCGCCACATCGGGCAACAGGCCCATGATGACGAACTCGGTGGTGCCGATGGCGAAGGCACTCAAGGCCAGAATGAGTAGCGAGAGGGGCATTTGAATCAATTCCTTGTGGGAGCGCTGAGCTCTTTGACGATGGCGTCGAGGAACGCCTGGATCACGTCCTCGTTGCGTTTGAAGAAGTGCCACTGGCCGGCTTTCTGGCTGCTGATCAGGCCTGCGCGTTGCAGGGTCGCCAGGTGGGCGGAGACGGTCGACTGCGACAGGCCGCAGCGTTGATCGATCTGCCCGGCGCAGATGCCGTACTCGTGGTTGTGAATCTGTTCCGGAAACTGGGCTTTGGGATCTTTCAGCCAGATGAGGATGTCTCGCCGTACTGGGTGCGCCAGGGCTTTTATTATTTCGTCGAGGTCGAGGTTCATGGCTTTATGCTCGTGATGTGTAGCGCTATATCGCGATGAGGCGAACTTTAAATCGGTATTTCGCGATATACCAATATGAATTTGATCTGACGACCGCATAAATCGGTATATCGGGTTATAACGATATGTGTGGTGTAACGATGAAAGCGCGCAGTGCTAAGCTGCGCCCATGAACTATCTCGCACATTTACACCTCGGAGGCCAGCACCCCGAGCAATTACTCGGCAGTCTGTATGGCGATTTCGTCAAAGGACGGCTGCAGGGGCAGTTTGCGCCGCAGATCGAAGCGGCGATTCACTTGCACCGGCGGATCGATGTGTTCACTGATCGCCACCCGTTGGTGGACACCGCGCTTGGACGCTTCACCCAGACCCGCCGGCGTTACGCCGGGATCGTCCTCGATGTGTTTTTCGACCATTGCCTGGCGCGCGATTGGGCGCTGTACGCCGAGCAGCCGCTGGAGCAGTTCACCGCCGACGTGTACCGCGTGCTGTCGAGTGAACGGCAATTGCCCGAGCGCCTGGCGAAGATCGCGCCGCACATGGTCGCCCATGACTGGCTGGGTTCTTATCAGGAGTTCGAAGTGCTGGAGCAGGTGCTGCGCGGGATCTCCCGGCGCCTGACCCGGCCGGAGGAACTGGCGGGGGCGATGCAGGAGTTGCGGCGGTTGTATGAGCCGTTGAGTGAAGACTTCGCGTTGTTCTACCCGCAACTGCAGGATTTTGCACAACATCAGCCATCCCCCTGAAACCTTGTAGGAGTGAGCCTGCTCGCGATAGCGGTGGATCAGTCAAATAAATATCGACCGACCCTCCGCTATCGCGAGCAGGCTCACTCCTACAAAAGGGATCTGTGTTTCAGGCAGCGATCAATTCGCCGGCGCGACGCGGTTCGGCAGGTTTGGCCACCTCACCAAACAACGCCTTCTGCACCGCTTGCTGCGCCTCGAACGCCAATGCCGCACGCTCGCGACCCTGACAGGCGATCGGCTTGAGCAGATGAACCTCGACATCGCCGCAATCGTTGCTGAACAAGCGCATCAGGTGCGATAGCAAGTCATCGTCGCCAATGAACGGTGCCAGCGAGTCGATTTCGTCATCGCGCAGGTAACGGATCGCCACCGGTTGCAGCATCACTTCCGAATCGATGGCCGCCGACAGCAGGCGACCGTGGAAGGTGCGCAGCGAACGGCCGTCGGTGGTGGTGCCTTCCGGGAACATCAGCAGTGGATGCTGTGTTTGCAAATGGCGGGTCATCTGTTTGCGGATCAACTGGCTGTCGCCCGAACCGCGACGGATAAACAGGCTGCCAGCCTTGGCCGCCAGCCAACCGGCCACCGGCCAGGTGCGCACTTCCGCCTTGGACAGAAACGACAGCGGCGTGAGCATGCCCAGCAGCGGAATGTCGGTCCATGACACATGATTGCTGACCCACAGCATCGGCTGTTTCGGCAACTCGCCATGCACGGTCACGCGAAAGGGCAGGGCATTGCTCAAACGGGCCATGAAGAATCGCGACCAGCGCTGTCGACGTTGCATCGAGTGCGCCAGGCCAATGCGTTCGAACACCCCGAAAACGCTGGCCATGGTCAGGCCCAGCGCCACCACCAGCAGCACCCGCGCGATCCGCGCGTACACCCGCAGCCGGCTCATCACACGGCCGCCTTGAAGTGCTTGGCATAGCGCGGGCAGAGTTCGTCGCGCTTGAGCAGGATGAACACGTCGGCGACCTGGAAGTCTTCGTCCCAGCACGGCTCGCCGCAGATCTTCGCGCCCAGGCGCATGTAGGCCTTGAGCAGCGGCGGCATTTCGGCGATCACGTTCGATGGAATATCCAGCGATGGCAGCGGATTCTTCGGTTCGGCGCGCAGGTGTTCGGTGCACAGGTAGCGTTCACGCAGACGCTGCATGATCGCATGGGCCTGCACGCCACCGTCCTGCATCGGGATGCTCGCGCAACCCATCAGGTAGCTGTAGCCGCCCTGGTTGAGGACTTCGGCGAGTTCACCCCAGAGCACGGCGATGGTCCCGCCGTTGCGGTAGGCCGGGTCGACGCAGGTACGGCCGATTTCGAGGATCGGGCCTTGCAGATGCGCCAGGCCATGCAGGCTGAATTCTTCTTCGCTGTAGAACCTGCCCAGGCTGCTGGCGGCGGTGTGGTCGAGCAAACGGGTGGTGGCGACCAGACGCCCGGTGTTCAGGTCACGTACGCCGATGTGGCTGCAGTGAACATCATAGTCATCCATGTCCAGACCCAGTTCCGCGCCTTTCAGCTTGGCGTTGAACTCGCCGCTGAAGACGTTGAAACGCAGGGCCTGGGCTTGCTGCAGGGCCTCGGCGCCGATCAGGCGTTCGGCTTGCAGGCGGCGTTCATTGCCGGTGTCGCTGATGCGGGCGATCTGAGTCATGTGAATCTCCGTACGGGCCTTGAACCCGTCGTGGGTTGCAGCCGATCGACTTTCTTTATGCAGCCATGTTGTGCAAAGTCAGGCTATGTAGCCCCGGTGTCATCGCCATGAACGTTTGGTGATGCTTGTATGACAGCCCACAAGGAGCCTCTTATGCCCTGGCCCAACCTGCTCGAAAACCGTGAACGCCTGCCTGCCGCTGCTGATCTGGCGGAGGGTTTCGCCACGTTGCTGCATCAACTGGGCAACGTCACGCCGTTCGAACTGGCGGTCGCGGGAGGGCGGCGGATGGCGACACCGGGGCTGGCGTTTCTGGTGGGTTACCAGGCGGCATTGCGCATGCTCTGGCCGAGCGCGCCGCCAAGTCTTGGCGCGTTATGCGCGACCGAACAGCGCAGCCTGCGCCCGGCGGACATGCAGACACGCCTGACGGATTTGCGCCTCAGCGGGCAGAAAGACTTCGTCACGGCGGGGGATGCGGCGGACTGGCTGCTCGTCGCCGCGCGCAGTGAAGCGCCCGGCGAGTCACCACGTCTGAATCTGGCGGTGGTGTATCCCGGCGAACCCGGCGTTCGCGTGGAAAAACTCCCGGCGCTGCCGCTGATGCCGGACATCAGCCATGGCCGGCTGCATCTCGACGGGGCGCTGTGCGAGTTGCTCGCGGGGGATGGCTGGGAGGCTTATGTGAAACCGTTCCGCACCCTGGAAGACGTTTATGTGTTGAGCGCGATGACCGCGTGGCTGTATGGCGTCGGCCAGGACAGCGGCTGGCCGCAGACGCTGCTGTTGCGCTTGCTGGCGCTGTTGGCCGGGTGTGCCGAAGTGAGCCGCCAGCCGCCGGACAATCCGGCCGGGCATGTGTTGCTGGGTGGGTTGTTTGCGCAGTTTGATGCGCTGAAGGTTGAGGTGGATCAGGCGTTGCGCGAGGGGAATCCGCAGTGGGCGCAGATGTGGCAGCGGGATCAGTCGGTGATGCAGTTGGCGGCGGCCGCGCGGGCCAAGCGCTTGGCCAAAGCCCTGCACATTCCCCTGTAGGAGCTGCCGCAGGCTGCGATCTTTGATCTTTAAAAGCACAATCAAAAGATCGCAGCCTGCGGCAGCTCCTACAGTGATCGGGAGATTGTCATTTTTCTGGGCGATGATCTTCGCACCCGTCGGTTGAGACTTTTCCATGTTCAAAGGCCTGTCCCTGTTTCTGCTGCTGATCAGCTTCACGGTCCAGGCCGAGCAATGGCCCGGCGAACAATGGCCGAGCGGCGCGAAGCTCGGCGGCCCTGCTGTCGAGGCACTGGAAACCTACGCCTTCCCGGCCCGCGACGACACCACCCGCCAAGGCATCCGCACCGACGCCTTGCTGATCATTCGCGACGGCCAAATCATCTACGAACGCTACGCCGGCCCGACCCGTGCCGAGACCCCGCACCTGACCTGGTCGATCAGCAAAAGCCTGATGGCGACGGTACTCGGCGTGGCGTATGGCGAGGGCCTGTTCAAACAGGATGACCCGGTTTCGAAGTTTTATCCGGCGCTGGAAAAACACCCGGCAATCAAAGTGGCTGATCTGTTGCACTGGGCCTCGGGGCTGGACTGGCAGGAAGACTACGAATACGCCCCGCTGAAATCCTCGGTGGTGGCGATGCTCTACACCCGAGGGCATCGCGACATGCCCGCGTTCACCGCCAATCACGACGCCTACGCCGCACCGGGTCAGACGTTCCGTTATTCCAGTGGCGACAGCAATCTGCTGGCGGCGGCGCTGAAGAACATGGTCGGGCCGCAGCGTTATCCGGATTATCCGTGGACGGCGTTGTTCGAGCCGTTGGGCATTCGTCACGCCGTGTGGGAAACCGATGCCGGCGGCACCTTTGTCGCCTCGTCGTATGCCTACCTCACCGCGCGGGATCTGGCCCGGGTCGGCCTGTTGATGGCCCGCGACGGGCGCTGGCATGATCGGCAGTTATTGCCCAAGGATTGGGTGGCGTTCAACCGCACTCCCTTCGCCGGTTACACAGCCCATCAGGACGAAGCCGTGCCCGGGGGCCACTGGTGGCTCAATCGTCCGGCCGATGGCGCCGCCGCGCCGTGGCCCGACGCACCGCCCGACAGCTTCGCCGCGCTCGGCCACTGGGGCCAGGCGCTTTATGTGATCCCCAGCGAGAAACTGGTGATCGTGCGTTACGCCGATGATCGCGACGGCAGCTACCGCCATGACGAACTGCTCAAGCGCGTACTGAAGGCGGTGCAGCCATGAAGCGCTTCTTGTTGCTACTGCTTGTCCTGCTGCTCGGCTGGGTCGGCTACGAGCGCGAAAATCTGTGGGCCTTCCCCGACATCATCAGTGCCTACACCGCCAAGGAATATTGTTCCTGCCGTTACGTGATGAACAACGACGCCGAGTATTGCCGTGGCTATGTAAAACAATGGCTGCCGACCAGCGCATTCACCGATGACAGCGCCAGCAAAACCATCACCGTCAGCGGCATGGGTCGCAGCAACCGCGCCCAGTGGCAAAACGAACGCCAGGGCTGCCGCCTCAATCCCTGATCCAAGAGACACCACCATCCCTCTGTGGCGAGGGAGCTTGCTCCCGCTGGAGTGCGAAGCGCTCCCAAAACCCGGCGCCGCGATGCTTCAGTCAGAACGTGTGTTCAGGTTTACGTCTGCTGCGCAGCCGAGCGGGAGCAAGCTCCCTCGCCACAAGAAATCACCAGAATCCGGGGAGGTGATCTCTGAAAGTTTGCAATAACGCCCCAGCCAGTTAAGGTTCGTGCAGGTTTATCGCCCCCACGAGTATGCAATGTTCAACCGCCCCCTCTATAAAGCCTTCGCCAGTCTGCTGCTGGCCGCTGCCGCGTTGCCGGCGCAGGCCAATTGGTATCTGGACGGCGAGTCGTCGCGGCTGTCGTTTGTCAGCACGAAGAATGCCCACATTTCCGAAGTGCAGCGCTTTCTGGTGCTGCACGGCAAGGTCGACCCCAGCGGTCGGGCCGAGGTCGAAGTCGAACTGGATTCGATCAACAGCGGCATCCCGCTGCGCGACGAGCGCATGCGCAAGGAACTGTTCCAGATCGAGCAGTTCCCGGAAGCGACCATCAGCACCCAGATCGACCTGCGCCCGATCAACGACCTGGCCCCCGGCGCGCAGCTGGAATTACGTCTGCCGCTGACCGTCAACCTGCATGGCAAGCAACACGAATACCCCGCCGAATTGCTCGCCACCCGTCTCGATGACCGGCGTTTTCAAGTCGTGACGCTGGAACCGCTGGTGATCAACGCCGAGGATTTCGATCTCGTCCCGGGCCTGGAAAGCCTGCGCAAACTGGCCGATCTGTCGGCCATCAGTCTGTCGGTGCCGGTGGGTGCGGTGCTGATCTTCACGGCGCGCTGACATGCGCGGCGCGGTGTTCCCGTGGCGTGACGGCAACCGGTTCGAGCTGTTGATCGACGGCCCGCAATTCTTCCCGCGCATGCTGGTGGAAATTGCCCGCGCCGAAGAGCAGGTCGAGCTGGAGTTGTATCTGGTGGAGGCGGGCGCCTGTGCCGAAGCCGTGGTGCAAGCGTTGGTGCAAGCCGCCGAACGCGGTGTACGGGTGCGCTGCCTGTTCGATGATTACGGCAGTCTCGCGTTTACCCTGCACCTGCGTCAGCGCCTGATTCAGGCCGGGGTCGAGCTGCGCTTCTACAATCGCCTGAACTGGCGGCGCTGGGTCGGCAATTTCTATCGTGATCACCGCAAATTGCTGCTGGTCGATCAGCGTCTGGCGGTGGTCGGCGGCACCGGGGTGACGGATGAGTTCTGGACGCCGGGGCAGGACACCAGCGAGTGGCACGAGGTGATGGTGGAAATCAGCGGCCCGCTGGTGCTCGACTGGCAAGTGCTGTTCGACCGCCAATGGATCGCCAATCGCCATCGCCGGGCGTGGAAACCGTCCGCGCATGTCGGTCTGCCACGCTTGCCCAAGGTCCCGGAAATGGGCGAGGGCATGGGCCGCGTGGCCTACGCCGATGCACGCCAGCATCGCGACATTCTGCAATCACTGTTCCGCGCCTTGAACAGCGGGCAGAAACGCATCTGGATGGCCACCCCGTATTTCCTGCCGACCTGGAACATCCGCCGCTCGCTGCGCAAGGCTGCCGCCCGCGGGGTTGACGTGCGGCTGCTGCTGACCGGGCCGCGTACCGATCACCCGTCGGTGCGCTACGCCGGGCATCGCTACTACCCGCGCCTGCTCAAGGCCGGGGTGCAGATTTTCGAATACCAGCCGTGCTTCCTGCACCTGAAAATGGTGCTGGTGGACGAATGGGTGAGTATCGGTTCGTGCAACTTCGATCACTGGAACCTGCGCTTCAATCTGGAGGCGAACCTGGAGGCGCTGGACCCGTCGTTGACGGCAGCGGTGGTGCAGAGTTTCGAGAAGGACTTCGGCCTGAGTCAGCAGGTCAGTCTGGAAGAGTGGCAGCGCCGGCCGTTGTGGCGGCGGGTGAAGCAGCGGATTTGGGGCTGGGTGGATCGGGTGGTAGTCAACATTCTCGACAGACGCGGCTAGCAGCCACACCCCAAAACCACATGTAGGAGTGAGCCTGCTCGCGATGGCGTCGTGTCATTCAGCATTGAACTGGCTGATAGACCGCTATCGCGAGCAGGCTCACTCCTACAGGGTTTATGTGTTGCCTGAAAAACTACAGCAACTCAAAGCTCTGCTGCGTCACGTCCTGCGAATCCAGGCCGATCTGCACGTTGAACTTGCCAGGCTCTGCGGCGTACTTGAGCTGGGCGTTGTAGAACTTCAGGTCATCCTCGGTGATGGTGAAGTGCACGACTTTCTGTTCGCCGGCCTTGAGCATGATTTTCTGGAAGTTCTTCAGTTCTTTCACCGGGCGGATCATCGAGCCGGTGACGTCCTGAATGTACAACTGCACCACGGTTTCGCCGTCGCGTTTGCCGGTGTTTTTCAGCGTGACACTGGCGTCGAGCTTGCCGGTGGCATTCAGCGTGGTCGACGACAGCGCCATGTCGCTCAGCGTGAACCGGGTGTAGCTCAGGCCATAACCGAACGGGAACAGGGGACCTGTGGTGTCATCGAAATACTGCGAGGTGTAGTTGCCCGGTTTGCCCGGTGTGAACGGCCGGCCAATGCTCAGGTGGTTGTAGTAGGTCGGGATCTGGCCCACGGAACGCGGGAAGGTCACCGGCAGTTTGCCCGACGGGTTGTAGTCGCCGAACAGCACGTCAGCGATGGCGTTGCCGCCCTCGGTGCCGCTGAACCAGGTTTCCAGGATCGCGTCAGCCGACTGGTTCTCTTCGAGGATGGTCAGTGGGCGGCCGTTCATCAAAACCAGCACCAGCGGCTTGCCGGTGGCTTTCAGGGCACGGATCAGCTCGCGCTGGTTTTCCGGGATGTTCAGGTCGGTACGGCTGGAAGATTCGTGCGACATGCCACGGGATTCGCCCACCGCTGCGACGATCACGTCGGCGTCCTTGGCTGCTTTCACTGCTTCGTCGATCAGGACGTTGGCCGGGCGCGGGTCATCGACCACTTCCGGTGCGTCGAAATTGAGGAAGTTCAGGTAATCCAGGACCTTCTTGTCGCTGGTGATGTTCGCGCCACGGGCGTAGATCAGGTTGGCTTTGTCGCCGATCAGCGAACTCATGCCGTCAAAGAGGGTGACCGACTGCGCCGGCTTACCGGCGGCCGCCCAGCTGCCCATCATGTCGATCGGTGCCTTGGCCAGCGGACCGACCAGCGCGACTTTCGCGTCTTTCTTCAGTGGCAGGGTGTCGTTCTGGTTCTTCAGCAGCACCAGGCTGCGACGTGCCACTTCACGGGCCTCGGCGCGGTGCAGACGGCTGTCGGCATACGTGTCGGCCGGATCGTCTTCGGCCTTGCCGATGCGCAGGTACGGGTCCTTGAACAGGCCCATGTCGTACTTGGCGGCGAGCACTTCGCGCACCGCGTTGTCGATGTCTTTCTGTTCAATCTCACCGGACTTGAGCAGCCCAGGCAGCTCTTTGCCGTACAGGGTGTCGTTCATGCTCATGTCGATGCCGGCCTTGATCGCCAGCTTCGCTGCTTCGCGACCGTCGCGGGCGACACCGTGCTTGATCAGCTCGAAGATCGCCCCGTGGTCGCTGACCGCCAGGCCCTTGAAGCCCCAGTCCTTGCGCAGCAGATCGTTCATCAGCCAGGTGTTGGCGGTGGCCGGAATCCCGTTGATCGAGTTCAACGCCACCATCACTCCGCCAGCGCCGGCATCAATCGCGGCGCGGTATGGCGGCAGGTAATCCTGGTACATCTTCACCGGGCTCATGTCGACGGTGTTGTAGTCGCGACCGCCCTCGACCGCGCCATACAGGGCGAAGTGCTTGACGCTGGCCATGATGCTGTCAGCGGCGCTCGGCGTGTCGCCCTGATAGGCCTTGACCATCACTTTGGCGATGCGCGAAGTCAGGTAGGTGTCTTCACCGAACCCTTCGGAGCTGCGGCCCCAGCGCGGGTCGCGGGAGATGTCGACCATCGGTGCGAAGGTGATGTCGAGGCTGTCGGCGGCGGCCTCTTTGGCGGCAATGCGCCCGGACTGGCCGATGGCGTCCATGTCCCAGCTCGATGCCAGGGCCAGCGGAATCGGGAAAATCGTACGGTGACCGTGGATGACGTCGTACGCAAAAAACATCGGAATCTTCAGGCGACTGCGCATCGCCGCGTCCTGCATCGGACGGTTTTCCGGGCGGGTGATCGAGTTGAACGTACCGCCGATGTTGCCGGCGGCGATCTCTTTGCGGATCAGTTCGCGGGGCATTTCCGGGCCGATGCTGATCAGGCGCAACTGGCCGATCTTCTCGTCGAGGGTCATCTGGTTCATCAGATTGCTGATGAACGCGTCCTTGTTTTCCAGGGGTACCGGGGTCGTGGCGGCCAATACTTGATGACTGGCCAGGCTGACGAACAGGCCCAGCAAACACAGCTTCTTCATGAATATTTTTCTCAAGGGCCCAAGCGGCAATGCAATGCCGGCCAGCCAAAAGTTAGGGAGCGACTATTGTTGTTCGGGTGCAGGCTCAAAATGACCGAGCCAAAAACGCACGCCGACGGTCGGCAGCGTTTGCGCAGGGCCTCTTTTTAGCCCATCGGCCCGTTGCAATCCAGTGGCGCGGCCGATTATGCCCCAACAGCCGATGCAGAAGGTTTTACGGTCGGCTTTTTATGAAACACGCCAGGGAGCATCACTTTGATGAATGTCAGTCCAACTTACCGCTCGCGTTTGCAGGTCGCCACGTTGCTGGTGCTCGCCACGTTGTTGACCGCGTGCGGCATCAACAATATTCCGACCCTCGACGAACAGGCCAAGGCGGCCTGGGGCCAGGTCCAGAACCAGTATCAGCGCCGTGCCGACCTGATCCCCAATCTGGTGGAAACCGTCCGCGGCTACGCCAAACATGAAGAGGCGACCCTGACCGCAGTGGTCGAGGCCCGGGCCAAGGCGACATCGATCCAGGTTGATGCCAGCACCCTCGACAACCCGGAAAAACTCAAGCAGTTCCAGCAGGCCCAGGATCAGCTGAGCGGAGCCCTGAGCCGTCTGATGGTGGTGTCCGAGCGGTATCCGGACCTCAAGGCCAACCAGAACTTCCTGGCCCTGCAATCGCAGCTCGAAGGCACGGAAAACCGGATTGCCGTGGCGCGGCGTGATTTCATTCTGGCGGTGCAGAAGTACAACACCGAGATTCGCACCTTTCCCGGTCGCCTCTGGCACAGCGTGATGTACAGCGACCTGCCAATTCGCGAAACCTTCGAAGCCACCACCCCCGGTGCGGAAAAGGCCCCGGAAGTGAAGTTCTGACAATCCCCTGCAGGAACTGCCGCAGGCTGCGATCTTTTGCTTTTAAAGATCAACAGATCGCAGCCTGCGGCAGCGCCTACACAGGGAACGGTGGAGGGTATTCATGCGTGTGTTGAAAACAGGCCTGCTGCTGATGCTGTGGCTGTTCGCCCTCAGCGCCCGGGCCGAGTTGACGTTCCCGGCGCTGAGCGGGCGGGTGGTGGACGAGGCGCAGATGCTCGAGCCCTCGGTGCGCGCCCAGTTGAGCCAGCAGTTGCAGGCGCATGAGCAGGCGACCGGCGAGCAACTGGTGGTGGTGACGGTGCCCGATCTGCAAGGCACCACCATCGAGGATTACGGCGTGCAACTGGGCCGGCACTGGGGCATCGGCCAGAAGGACAAGAACAACGGCGCGCTGCTGATCGTCGCCCGGGATGAGCGCAAGCTGCGTATCGAAGTCGGTTACGGGCTGGAGGATCGGCTGACGGATGCGCAGAGTTCGGTGATCATCCATCAAGTGATCACGCCCGCGTTCAAGGCCGGCAATTTCAGCAAGGGCATCAGCGACGGCGTGGCGGCGATGCTGGTGGTGCTCGGCGGCAATCCGCTGGACGAGCCTTCGACGGTGTATGAATCGAACGGCGACCCGCAAAACGATTTTGTCTCGCGCCATCCGCTGTTGTTCGTTTTTCTGGTGATGTTGTTCATCCTGACGGTGTTTGTCTGCCAGATGCTCGGTATCCTGCCCGCCGGCCGTGGCGGCTCCGGTGGCGGGGGTGGCTTCGGTGGTGGTGGATTTGGCGGCGGCGG
>NZ_JAFGYS010000029.1:0-13292 GCF_017491705.1 Pseudomonas sp. 86_A
GTGAACAGCCAGACCCGGACGCTGACGCTCGACCGTGAAATCACGCTGCCATCCTCCGGTACCGCGCTGATAAGCCTGGTTGACGGAAGTGGCAATCCGGTCAGCGTGGAGGTTCAGTCCGTCACCGACGGCGTGAAGGTAAAAGTGAGCCGTGTTCCTGACGGTGTTGCTGAATACAGCGTATGGGAGCTGAAGCTGCCGACGCTGCGCCAGCGACTGTTCCGCTGCGTGAGTATCCGTGAGAACGACGACGGCACGTATGCCATCACCGCCGTGCAGCATGTGCCGGAAAAAGAGGCCATCGTGGATAACGGGGCGCACTTTGACGGCGAACAGAGTGGCACGGTGAATGGTGTCACGCCGCCAGCGGTGCAGCACCTGACCGCAGAAGTCACTGCAGACAGCGGGGAATATCAGGTGCTGGCGCGATGGGACACACCGAAGGTGGTGAAGGGCGTGAGTTTCCTGCTCCGTCTGACCGTAACAGCGGACGACGGCAGTGAGCGGCTGGTCAGCACGGCCCGGACGACGGAAACCACATACCGCTTCACGCAACTGGCGCTGGGGAACTACAGGCTGACAGTCCGGGCGGTAAATGCGTGGGGGCAGCAGGGCGATCCGGCGTCGGTATCGTTCCGGATTGCCGCACCGGCAGCACCGTCGAGGATTGAGCTGACGCCGGGCTATTTTCAGATAACCGCCACGCCGCATCTTGCCGTTTATGACCCGACGGTACAGTTTGAGTTCTGGTTCTCGGAAAAGCAGATTGCGGATATCAGACAGGTTGAAACCAGCACGCGTTATCTTGGTACGGCGCTGTACTGGATAGCCGCCAGTATCAATATCAAACCGGGCCATGATTATTACTTTTATATCCGCAGTGTGAACACCGTTGGCAAATCGGCATTCGTGGAGGCCGTCGGTCGGGCGAGCGATGATGCGGAAGGTTACCTGGATTTTTTCAAAGGCAAGATAACCGAATCCCATCTCGGCAAGGAGCTGCTGGAAAAAGTCGAGCTGACGGAGGATAACGCCAGCAGACTGGAGGAGTTTTCGAAAGAGTGGAAGGATGCCAGTGATAAGTGGAATGCCATGTGGGCTGTCAAAATTGAGCAGACCAAAGACGGCAAACATTATGTCGCGGGTATTGGCCTCAGCATGGAGGACACGGAGGAAGGCAAACTGAGCCAGTTTCTGGTTGCCGCCAATCGTATCGCATTTATTGACCCGGCAAACGGGAATGAAACGCCGATGTTTGTGGCGCAGGGCAACCAGATATTCATGAACGACGTGTTCCTGAAGCGCCTGACGGCCCCCACCATTACCAGCGGCGGCAATCCTCCGGCCTTTTCCCTGACACCGGACGGAAAGCTGACCGCTAAAAATGCGGATATCAGTGGCAGTGTGAATGCGAACTCCGGGACGCTCAGTAATGTGACGATAGCTGAAAACTGTACGATAAACGGTACGCTGAGGGCGGAAAAAATCGTCGGGGACATTGTAAAGGCGGCGAGCGCGGCTTTTCCGCGCCAGCGTGAAAGCAGTGTGGACTGGCCGTCAGGTACCCGTACTGTCACCGTGACCGATGACCATCCTTTTGATCGCCAGATAGTGGTGCTTCCGCTGACGTTTCGCGGAAGTAAGCGTACTGTCAGCGGCAGGACAACGTATTCGATGTGTTATCTGAAAGTACTGATGAACGGTGCGGTGATTTATGATGGCGCGGCGAACGAGGCGGTACAGGTGTTCTCCCGTATTGTTGACATGCCAGCGGGTCGGGGAAACGTGATCCTGACGTTCACGCTTACGTCCACACGGCATTCGGCAGATATTCCGCCGTATACGTTTGCCAGCGATGTGCAGGTTATGGTGATTAAGAAACAGGCGCTGGGCATCAGCGTGGTCTGAGTGTGTTACAGAGGTTCGTCCGGGAACGGGCGTTTTATTATAAAACAGTGAGAGGTGAACGATGCGTAATGTGTGTATTGCCGTTGCTGTCTTTGCCGCACTTGCGGTGACAGTCACTCCGGCCCGTGCGGAAGGTGGACATGGTACGTTTACGGTGGGCTATTTTCAAGTGAAACCGGGTACATTGCCGTCGTTGTCGGGCGGGGATACCGGTGTGAGTCATCTGAAAGGGATTAACGTGAAGTACCGTTATGAGCTGACGGACAGTGTGGGGGTGATGGCTTCCCTGGGGTTCGCCGCGTCGAAAAAGAGCAGCACAGTGATGACCGGGGAGGATACGTTTCACTATGAGAGCCTGCGTGGACGTTATGTGAGCGTGATGGCCGGACCGGTTTTACAAATCAGTAAGCAGGTCAGTGCGTACGCCATGGCCGGAGTGGCTCACAGTCGGTGGTCCGGCAGTACAATGGATTACCGTAAGACGGAAATCACTCCCGGGTATATGAAAGAGACGACCACTGCCAGGGACGAAAGTGCAATGCGGCATACCTCAGTGGCGTGGAGTGCAGGTATACAGATTAATCCGGCAGCGTCCGTCGTTGTTGATATTGCTTATGAAGGCTCCGGCAGTGGCGACTGGCGTACTGACGGATTCATCGTTGGGGTCGGTTATAAATTCTGATTAGCCAGGTAACACAGTGTTATGACAGCCCGCCGGAACCGGTGGGCTTTTTTGTGGGGTGAATATGGCAGTAAAGATTTCAGGAGTCCTGAAAGACGGCACAGGAAAACCGGTACAGAACTGCACCATTCAGCTGAAAGCCAGACGTAACAGCACCACGGTGGTGGTGAACACGGTGGGCTCAGAGAATCCGGATGAAGCCGGGCGTTACAGCATGGATGTGGAGTACGGTCAGTACAGTGTCATCCTGCAGGTTGACGGTTTTCCACCATCGCACGCCGGGACCATCACCGTGTATGAAGATTCACAACCGGGGACGCTGAATGATTTTCTCTGTGCCATGACGGAGGATGATGCCCGGCCGGAGGTGCTGCGTCGTCTTGAACTGATGGTGGAAGAGGTGGCGCGTAACGCGTCCGTGGTGGCACAGAGTACGGCAGACGCGAAGAAATCAGCCGGCGATGCCAGTGCATCAGCTGCTCAGGTCGCGGCCCTTGTGACTGATGCAACTGACTCAGCACGCGCCGCCAGCACGTCCGCCGGACAGGCTGCATCGTCAGCTCAGGAAGCGTCCTCCGGCGCAGAAGCGGCATCAGCAAAGGCCACTGAAGCGGAAAAAAGTGCCGCAGCCGCAGAGTCCTCAAAAAACGCGGCGGCCACCAGTGCCGGTGCGGCGAAAACGTCAGAAACGAATGCTGCAGCGTCACAACAATCAGCCGCCACGTCTGCCTCCACCGCGGCCACGAAAGCGTCAGAGGCCGCCACTTCAGCACGAGATGCGGTGGCCTCAAAAGAGGCAGCAAAATCATCAGAAACGAACGCATCATCAAGTGCCGGTCGTGCAGCTTCCTCGGCAACGGCGGCAGAAAATTCTGCCAGGGCGGCAAAAACGTCCGAGACGAATGCCAGGTCATCTGAAACAGCAGCGGAACGGAGCGCCTCTGCCGCGGCAGACGCAAAAACAGCGGCGGCGGGGAGTGCGTCAACGGCATCCACGAAGGCGACAGAGGCTGCGGGAAGTGCGGTATCAGCATCGCAGAGCAAAAGTGCGGCAGAAGCGGCGGCAATACGTGCAAAAAATTCGGCAAAACGTGCAGAAGATATAGCTTCAGCTGTCGCGCTTGAGGATGCGGACACAACGAGAAAGGGGATAGTGCAGCTCAGCAGTGCAACCAACAGCACGTCTGAAACGCTTGCTGCAACGCCAAAGGCGGTTAAGGTGGTAATGGATGAAACGAACAGAAAAGCCCACTGGACAGTCCGGCACTGACCGGAACGCCAACAGCACCAACCGCGCTCAGGGGAACAAACAATACCCAGATTGCGAACACCGCTTTTGTACTGGCCGCGATTGCAGATGTTATCGACGCGTCACCTGACGCACTGAATACGCTGAATGAACTGGCCGCAGCGCTCGGGAATGATCCAGATTTTGCTACCACCATGACTAACGCGCTTGCGGGTAAACAACCGAAGAATGCGACACTGACGGCGCTGGCAGGGCTTTCCACGGCGAAAAATAAATTACCGTATTTTGCGGAAAATGATGCCGCCAGCCTGACTGAACTGACTCAGGTTGGCAGGGATATTCTGGCAAAAAATTCCGTTGCAGATGTTCTTGAATACCTTGGGGCCGGTGAGAATTCGGCCTTTCCGGCAGGTGCGCCGATCCCGTGGCCATCAGATATCGTTCCGTCTGGCTACGTCCTGATGCAGGGGCAGGCGTTTGACAAATCAGCCTACCCAAAACTTGCTGTCGCGTATCCATCGGGTGTGCTTCCTGATATGCGAGGCTGGACAATCAAGGGGAAACCCGCCAGCGGTCGTGCTGTATTGTCTCAGGAACAGGATGGAATTAAGTCGCACACCCACAGTGCCAGTGCATCCGGTACGGATTTGGGGACGAAAACCACATCGTCGTTTGATTACGGGACGAAAACAACAGGCAGTTTCGATTACGGCACCAAATCGACGAATAACACGGGGGCTCATGCTCACAGTCTGAGCGGTTCAACAGGGGCCGCGGGTGCTCATGCCCACACAAGTGGTTTAAGGATGAACAGTTCTGGCTGGAGTCAGTATGGAACAGCAACCATTACAGGAAGTTTATCCACAGTTAAAGGAACCAGCACACAGGGTATTGCTTATTTATCGAAAACGGACAGTCAGGGCAGCCACAGTCACTCATTGTCCGGTACAGCCGTGAGTGCCGGTGCACATGCGCATACAGTTGGTATTGGTGCGCACCAGCATCCGGTTGTTATCGGTGCTCATGCCCATTCTTTCAGTATTGGTTCACACGGACACACCATCACCGTTAACGCTGCGGGTAACGCGGAAAACACCGTCAAAAACATTGCATTTAACTATATTGTGAGGCTTGCATAATGGCATTCAGAATGAGTGAACAACCACGGACCATAAAAATTTATAATCTGCTGGCCGGAACTAATGAATTTATTGGTGAAGGTGACGCATATATTCCGCCTCATACCGGTCTGCCTGCAAACAGTACCGATATTGCACCGCCAGATATTCCGGCTGGCTTTGTGGCTGTTTTCAACAGTGATGAGGCATCGTGGCATCTCGTTGAAGACCATCGGGGTAAAACCGTCTATGACGTGGCTTCCGGCGACGCGTTATTTATTTCTGAACTCGGTCCGTTACCGGAAAATTTTACCTGGTTATCGCCGGGAGGGGAATATCAGAAGTGGAACGGCACAGCCTGGGTGAAGGATACGGAAGCAGAAAAACTGTTCCGGATCCGGGAGGCGGAAGAAACAAAAAAAAGCCTGATGCAGGTAGCCAGTGATCATATTGCGCCGCTTCAGGATGCTGCAGATCTGGAAATTGCAACGAAGGAAGAAACCTCGTTGCTGGAAGCCTGGAAGAAGTATCGGGTGTTGCTGAACCGTGTTGATACATCAACTGCACCTGATATTGAGTGGCCTGCTGTCCCTGTTATGGAGTAATCGTTTTGTGATATGCCGCAGAAACGTTGTATGAAATAACGTTCTGCGGTTAGTTAGTATATTGTAAAGCTGAGTATTGGTTTATTTGGCGATTATTATCTTCAGGAGAATAATGGAAGTTCTATGACTCAATTGTTCATAGTGTTTACATCACCGCCAATTGCTTTTAAGACTGAACGCATGAAATATGGTTTTTCGTCATGTTTTGAGTCTGCTGTTGATATTTCTAAAGTCGGTTTTTTTTCTTCGTTTTCTCTAACTATTTTCCATGAAATACATTTTTGATTATTATTTGAATCAATTCCAATTACCTGAAGTCTTTCATCTATAATTGGCATTGTATGTATTGGTTTATTGGAGTAGATGCTTGCTTTTCTGAGCCATAGCTCTGATATCCAAATGAAGCCATAGGCATTTGTTATTTTGGCTCTGTCAGCTGCATAACGCCAAAAAATATATTTATCTGCTTGATCTTCAAATGTTGTATTGATTAAATCAATTGGATGGAATTGTTTATCATAAAAAATTAATGTTTGAATGTGATAACCGTCCTTTAAAAAAGTCGTTTCTGCAAGCTTGGCTGTATAGTCAACTAACTCTTCTGTCGAAGTGATATTTTTAGGCTTATCTACCAGTTTTAGACGCTCTTTAATATCTTCAGGAATTATTTTATTGTCATATTGTATCATGCTAAATGACAATTTGCTTATGGAGTAATCTTTTAATTTTAAATAAGTTATTCTCCTGGCTTCATCAAATAAAGAGTCGAATGATGTTGGCGAAATCACATCGTCACCCATTGGATTGTTTATTTGTATGCCAAGAGAGTTACAGCAGTTATACATTCTGCCATAGATTATAGCTAAGGCATGTAATAATTCGTAATCTTTTAGCGTATTAGCGACCCATCGTCTTTCTGATTTAATAATAGATGATTCAGTTAAATATGAAGGTAATTTCTTTTGTGCAAGTCTGACTAACTTTTTTATACCAATGTTTAACATACTTTCATTTGTAATAAACTCAATGTCATTTTCTTCAATGTAAGATGAAATAAGAGTAGCCTTTGCCTCGCTATACATTTCTAAATCGCCTTGTTTTTCTATCGTATTGCGAGAATTTTTAGCCCAAGCCATTAATGGATCATTTTTCCATTTTTCAATAACATTATTGTTATACCAAATGTCATATCCTATAATCTGGTTTTTGTTTTTTTGAATAATAAATGTTACTGTTCTTGCGGTTTGGAGGAATTGATTCAAATTCAAGCGAAATAATTCAGGGTCAAAATATGTATCAATGCAGCATTTGAGCAAGTGCGATAAATCTTTAAGTCTTCTTTCCCATGGTTTTTTAGTCATAAAACTCTCCATTTTGATAGGTTGCATGCTAGATGCTGATATATTTTAGAGGTGATAAAATTAACTGCTTAACTGTCAATGTAATACAAGTTGTTTGATCTTTGCAATGATTCTTATCAGAAACCATATAGTAAAGTAGTTACACAGGAAATTTTTAATATTATTATTATCATTCATTATGTATTAAAATTAGAGTTGTGGCTTGGCTCTGCTAACACGTTGCTCATAGGAGATATGGTAGAGCCGCAGACACGTCGTATGCAGGAACGTGCTGCGGCTGGCTGGTGAACTTCCGATAGTGCGGGTGTTGAATGATTTCCAGTTGCTACCGATTTTACATATTTTTTGCATGAGAGAATTTGTACCACCTCCCACCGACCATCTATGACTGTACGCCACTGTCCCTAGGACTGCTATGTGCCGGAGCGGACATTACAAACGTCCTTCTCGGTGCATGCCACTGTTGCCAATGACCTGCCTAGGAATTGGTTAGCAAGTTACTACCGGATTTTGTAAAAACAGCCCTCCTCATATAAAAAGTATTCGTTCACTTCCGATAAGCGTCGTAATTTTCTATCTTTCATCATATTCTAGATCCCTCTGAAAAAATCTTCCGAGTTTGCTAGGCACTGATACATAACTCTTTTCCAATAATTGGGGAAGTCATTCAAATCTATAATAGGTTTCAGATTTGCTTCAATAAATTCTGACTGTAGCTGCTGAAACGTTGCGGTTGAACTATATTTCCTTATAACTTTTACGAAAGAGTTTCTTTGAGTAATCACTTCACTCAAGTGCTTCCCTGCCTCCAAACGATACCTGTTAGCAATATTTAATAGCTTGAAATGATGAAGAGCTCTGTGTTTGTCTTCCTGCCTCCAGTTCGCCGGGCATTCAACATAAAAACTGATAGCACCCGGAGTTCCGGAAACGAAATTTGCATATACCCATTGCTCACGAAAAAAAATGTCCTTGTCGATATAGGGATGAATCGCTTGGTGTACCTCATCTACTGCGAAAACTTGACCTTTCTCTCCCATATTGCAGTCGCGGCACGATGGAACTAAATTAATAGGCATCACCGAAAATTCAGGATAATGTGCAATAGGAAGAAAATGATCTATATTTTTTGTCTGTCCTATATCACCACAAAATGGACATTTTTCACCTGATGAAACAAGCATGTCATCGTAATATGTTCTAGCGGGTTTGTTTTTATCTCGGAGATTATTTTCATAAAGCTTTTCTAATTTAACCTTTGTCAGGTTACCAACTACTAAGGTTGTAGGCTCAAGAGGGTGTGTCCTGTCGTAGGTAAATAACTGACCTGTCGAGCTTAATATTCTATATTGTTGTTCTTTCTGCAAAAAAGTGGGGAAGTGAGTAATGAAATTATTTCTAACATTTATCTGCATCATACCTTCCGAGCATTTATTAAGCATTTCGCTATAAGTTCTCGCTGGAAGAGGTAGTTTTTTCATTGTACTTTACCTTCATCTCTGTTCATTATCATCGCTTTTAAAACGGTTCGACCTTCTAATCCTATCTGACCATTATAATTTTTTAGAATGGTTTCATAAGAAAGCTCTGAATCAACGGACTGCGATAATAAGTGGTGGTATCCAGAATTTGTCACTTCAAGTAAAAACACCTCACGAGTTAAAACACCTAAGTTCTCACCGAATGTCTCAATATCCGGACGGATAATATTTATTGCTTCTCTTGACCGTAGGACTTTCCACATGCAGGATTTTGGAACCTCTTGCAGTACTACTGGGGAATGAGTTGCAATTATTGCTACACCATTGCGTGCATCGAGTAAGTCGCTTAATGTTCGTAAAAAAGCAGAGAGCAAAGGTGGATGCAGATGAACCTCTGGTTCATCGAATAAAACTAATGACTTTTCGCCAACGACATCTACTAATCTTGTGATAGTAAATAAAACAATTGCATGTCCAGAGCTCATTCGAAGCAGATATTTCTGGATATTGTCATAAAACAATTTAGTGAATTTATCATCGTCCACTTGAATCTGTGGTTCATTACGTCTTAACTCTTCATATTTAGAAATGAGGCTGATGAGTTCCATATTTGAAAAGTTTTCATCACTACTTAGTTTTTTGATAGCTTCAAGCCAGAGTTGTCTTTTTCTATCTACTCTCATACAACCAATAAATGCTGAAATGAATTCTAAGCGGAGATCGCCTAGTGATTTTAAACTATTGCTGGCAGCATTCTTGAGTCCAATATAAAAGTATTGTGTACCTTTTGCTGGGTCAGGTTGTTCTTTAGGAGGAGTAAAAGGATCAAATGCACTAAACGAAACTGAAACAAGCGATCGAAAATATCCCTTTGGGATTCTTGACTCGATAAGTCTATTATTTTCAGAGAAAAAATATTCATTGTTTTCTGGGTTGGTGATTGCACCAATCATTCCATTCAAAATTGTTGTTTTACCACACCCATTCCGCCCGATAAAAGCATGAATGTTCGTGCTGGGCATAGAATTAACCGTCACCTCAAAAGGTATAGTTAAATCACTGAATCCGGGAGCACTTTTTCTATTAAATGAAAAGTGGAAATCTGACAATTCTGGCAAACCATTTAACACACGTGCGAACTGTCCATGAATTTCTGAAAGAGTTACCCCTCTAAGTAATGAGGTGTTAAGGACGCTTTCATTTTCAATGTCGGCTAATCGATTTGGCCATACTACTAAATCCTGAATAGCTTTAAGAAGGTTATGTTTAAAACCATCGCTTAATTTGCTGAGATTAACATAGTAGTCAATGCTTTCACCTAAGGAAAAAAACATTTCAGGGAGTTGACTGAATTTTTTATCTATTAATGAATAAGTGCTTACTTCTTCTTTTTGACCTACAAAACCAATTTTAACATTTCCGATATCGCATTTTTCACCATGCTCATCAAAGACAGTAAGATAAAACATTGTAACAAAGGAATAGTCATTCCAACCATCTGCTCGTAGGAATGCCTTATTTTTTTCTACTGCAGGAATATACCCGCCTCTTTCAATAACACTAAACTCCAACATATAGTAACCCTTAATTTTATTAAAATAACCGCAATTTATTTGGCGGCAACACAGGATCTCTCTTTTAAGTTACTCTCTATTACATACGTTTTCCATCTAAAAATTAGTAGTATTGAACTTAACGGGGCATCGTATTGTAGTTTTCCATATTTAGCTTTCTGCTTCCTTTTGGATAACCCACTGTTATTCATGTTGCATGGTGCACTGTTTATACCAACGATATAGTCTATTAATGCATATATAGTATCGCCGAACGATTAGCTCTTCAGGCTTCTGAAGAAGCGTTTCAAGTACTAATAAGCCGATAGATAGCCACGGACTTCGTAGCCATTTTTCATAAGTGTTAACTTCCGCTCCTCGCTCATAACAGACATTCACTACAGTTATGGCGGAAAGGTATGCATGCTGGGTGTGGGGAAGTCGTGAAAGAAAAGAAGTCAGCTGCGTCGTTTGACATCACTGCTATCTTCTTACTGGTTATGCAGGTCGTAGTGGGTGGCACACAAAGCTTTGCACTGGATTGCGAGGCTTTGTGCTTCTCTGGAGTGCGACAGGTTTGATGACAAAAAATTAGCGCAAGAAGACAAAAATCACCTTGCGCTAATGCTCTGTTACAGGTCACTAATACCATCTAAGTAGTTGATTCATAGTGACTGCATATGTTGTGTTTTACAGTATTATGTAGTCTGTTTTTTATGCAAAATCTAATTTAATATATTGATATTTATATCATTTTACGTTTCTCGTTCAGCTTTTTTATACTAAGTTGGCATTATAAAAAAGCATTGCTTATCAATTTGTTGCAACGAACAGGTCACTATCAGTCAAAATAAAATCATTATTTGATTTCAATTTTGTCCCACTCCCTGCCTCTGTCATCACGATACTGTGATGCCATGGTGTCCGACTTATGCCCGAGAAGATGTTGAGCAAACTTATCGCTTATCTGCTTCTCATAGAGTCTTGCAGACAAACTGCGCAACTCGTGAAAGGTAGGCGGATCCCCTTCGAAGGAAAGACCTGATGCTTTTCGTGCGCGCATAAAATACCTTGATACTGTGCCGGATGAAAGCGGTTCGCGACGAGTAGATGCAATTATGGTTTCTCCGCCAAGAATCTCTTTGCATTTATCAAGTGTTTCCTTCATTGATATTCCGAGAGCATCAATATGCAATGCTGTTGGGATGGCAATTTTTACGCCTGTTTTGCTTTGCTCGACATAAAGATATCCATCTACGATATCAGACCACTTCATTTCGCATAAATCACCAACTCGTTGCCCGGTAACAACAGCCAGTTCCATTGCAAGTCTGAGCCAACATGGTGATGATTCTGCTGCTTGATAAATTTTCAGGTATTCGTCAGCCGTAAGTCTTGATCTCCTTACCTCTGATTTTGCTGCGCGAGTGGCAGCGACATGGTTTGTTGTTATATGGCCTTCAGCTATTGCCTCTCGGAATGCATCGCTCAGTGTTGATCTGATTAACTTGGCTGACGCCGCCTTGCCCTCGTCTATGTATCCATTGAGCATTGCCGCAATTTCTTTTGTGGTGATGTCTTCAAGTGGAGCATCAGGCAGACCCCTCCTTATTGCTTTAATTTTGCTCATGTAATTTATGAGTGTCTTCTGCTTGATTCCTCTGCTGGCCAGGATTTTTTCGTAGCGATCAAGCCATGAATGTAACGTAACGGAATTATCACTGTTGATTCTCGCTGTCAGAGGCTTGTGTTTGTGTCCTGAAAATAACTCAATGTTGGCCTGTATAGCTTCAGTGATTGCGATTCGCCTGTCTCTGCCTAATCCAAACTCTTTACCCGTCCTTGGGTCCCTGTAGCAGTAATATCCATTGTTTCTTATATAAAGGTTAGGGGGTAAATCCCGGCGCTCATGACTTCGCCTTCTTCCCATTTCTGATCCTCTTCAAAAGGCCACCTGTTACTGGTCGATTTAAGTCAACCTTTACCGCTGATTCGTGGAACAGATACTCTCTTCCATCCTTAACCGGAGGTGGGAATATCCTGCATTCCCGAACCCATCGACGAACTGTTTCAAGGCTTCTTGGACGTCGCTGGCGTGCGTTCCACTCCTGAAGTGTCAAGTACATCGCAAAGTCTCCGCAATTACACGCAAGAAAAAACCGCCATCAGGCGGCTTGGTGTTCTTTCAGTTCTTCAATTCGAATATTGGTTACGTCTGCATGTGCTATCTGCGCCCATATCATCCAGTGGTCGTAGCAGTCGTTGATGTTCTCCGCTTCGATAACTCTGTTGAATGGCTCTCCATTCCATTCTCCTGTGACTCGGAAGTGCATTTATCATCTCCATAAAACAAAACCCGCCGTAGCGAGTTCAGATAAAATAAATCCCCGCGAGTGCGAGGATTGTTATGTAATATTGGGTTTAATCATCTATATGTTTTGTACAGAGAGGGCAAGTATCGTTTCCACCGTACTCGTGATAATAATTTTGCACGGTATCAGTCATTTCTCGCACATTGCAGAATGGGGATTTGTCTTCATTAGACTTATAAACCTTCATGGAATATTTGTATGCCGACTCTATATCTATACCTTCATCTACATAAACACCTTCGTGATGTCTGCATGGAGACAAGACACCGGATCTGCACAACATTGATAACGCCCAATCTTTTTGCTCAGACTCTAACTCATTGATACTCATTTATAAACTCCTTGCAATGTATGTCGTTTCAGCTAAACGGTATCAGCAATGTTTATGTAAAGAAACAGTAAGATAATACTCAACCCGATGTTTGAGTACGGTCATCATCTGACACTACAGACTCTGGCATCGCTGTGAAGACGACGCGAAATTCAGCATTTTCACAAGCGTTATCTTTTACAAAACCGATCTCACTCTCCTTTGATGCGAATGCCAGCGTCAGACATCATATGCAGATACTCACCTGCATCCTGAACCCATTGACCTCCAACCCCGTAATAGCGATGCGTAATGATGTCGATAGTTACTAACGGGTCTTGTTCGATTAACTGCCGCAGAAACTCTTCCAGGTCACCAGTGCAGTGCTTGATAACAGGAGTCTTCCCAGGATGGCGAACAACAAGAAACTGGTTTCCGTCTTCACGGACTTCGTTGCTTTCCAGTTTAGCAATACGCTTACTCCCATCCGAGATAACACCTTCGTAATACTCACGCTGCTCGTTGAGTTTTGATTTTGCTGTTTCAAGCTCAACACGCAGTTTCCCTACTGTTAGCGCAATATCCTCGTTCTCCTGGTCGCGGCGTTTGATGTATTGCTGGTTTCTTTCCCGTTCATCCAGCAGTTCCAGCAC